>CAYSKY010000152.1:0-7204 GCA_964431425.1 uncultured Burkholderiales bacterium | reverse complement strand
GTGCTGAGCGGCGTCGCGCGGGCAGCCCGCGGCGGCGTTCTCGTCAAGGGCGGCGGTCCACTGGAGAACCTGGGAACGCTCACCTCCATTGCCTTCGACAAGACGGGCACGCTGACCGAAGGCAAGCCGAAACTGACCGATGCCGTGCCGGCGGAGGGAGCGACAGAGGACGAGCTGCTCTCGTTAGCGCTGGCAGTCGAGGAGCACAGCGACCATCCCCTGGCGTCCGCTGTGGTCGCCGGTGCCCGCGAACGCCTCGGAGAGCGGATCAAAACTCCGGCCGTCGTCGATGTTAAGAGCATCACCGGGCGCGGGGTTCAGGCGCTGGTCGATGGAGAGCCAGTGCATATCGGCAAACCGGCTCTGTTCACAGAATTGCCGGACTCGGCCCTGCCCCCGGCCGTCGACGAAGCGAACCAGCAGCTTATCGCCTCCGGTCGCACGACGATGATCGTGCGCAAAGGCGGGCGCTTTCTTGGGGTCCTGGGGGTCATGGACACGCCGCGGCCCGCTGCCGCGCAAGTAATGGCGGAGTTGCGCAAACTTGGCATCGAGCGGCTGATCATGATTTCCGGCGACAACCAGCAGGTAGCGGAAGCGGTCGCCAAGACTGTTGGACTGACCGAGGCGCAAGGCGACCTCATGCCTGAACAGAAGGTCGAGGCGATCAAGAAACTTCGTGAGACGCACGGCAAGGTCGCGATGGTCGGCGATGGAGTCAACGATGCGCCAGCCATGGCAAACGCCACGGTGGGCATCGCGATGGGTGCCGCCGGCTCCGATGTCGCGCTGGAGACGGCCGATGTCGCGCTGATGGCCGACGATCTGGCGCAGTTGCCGTTCGCGGTCGGTCTGTCGCGCAGCACCAGCCGTGTCATCAAGCAGAACCTGTGGGTGAGCCTCGGCGTCGTGGCGGTGCTGATTCCCGCGACCATTTTCGGGTTGAGCATCGGCACGGCGGTCATTTTCCACGAGGGCTCCACCCTGGTCGTCGTCGTGAACGCGCTGCGTTTGCTGGCGTACCAGGGAACGGCCTCGAGCAAAGTGCTGCCGGCATCGCCGACGCTCGAGCGCACAGCGTAAGGCACGCGATTAACGATGAGCAGCTCGGGCAAGCATGGTCACGGCGACGAGTCGCATCTCGCCCGGGAAAACACCGGGCCTTCCCCCTTCACTATGCGGTTTTTTATTCGCAAATATCGCCTCTTCCTGGAGACGACGGTTATCGTCGCGTGCATCGTATTGGTGAAGCTGGCTGCCGATCGGCTGGGATTTGAATTCATCAACGTAAGCGGTCTCTTTACGAGCGTTATCGCGGGCGGCGTATTTGTGCTCAGCATCATTCTCTCCGGCGTAATCGCGGATTTCAAGGAAAGCGAGAAGATCCCCTCGGACATCGCTGCGGCGTTGGAAAGTATCTACGAGGACGCGCGGTCAATCGCCGAATCGTTTCCGGAGGTCGATGTCGAAGCACTTCGTATGCGACTCGCAAATGCCATCCGTGAAATCATGGTTGCCGTCAAATCCGAGCACCCGGATGACGCACTGCCCGCGATATCGCAGCTTTCGGCGTCCATCGTGCAGATGGAAAAAGCAGGCGTTCCGGCGAACTACATTGTCAAACTGCGCCAGGACCAGGCGTCGGTTCGCCGCGTTATCCACCGGCTGCACTATATCCAGACGATTCAATTCCTGCCGTCGGCCTATATCCTCGCGGAATCGATCGTCGTTCTTATTGTGGCATTGTTGATTTTCAGCAAGCTGGAACCTTGGCTCGATGGCTTGATACTGACCGCTTTTGTGTCGTATCTCTTCATCTTCCTCCTGAAGTTGATACGCCTCGTGGAATCCCCATTCAAAGGCGAACCGGATCGGACGAGGGACGACATCAGCCTTTTTCTGCTGCGCGAACTGTTAATCCGTCTGGAGCCGCATGATTGATATTTTGAACTTTGCGCTCTATCCCGCGTTTGCGCTCTTGATTGGTGGTGCCTATGCGCTGGTGCGGGTGCCGGGTGCCGGTGCCCGCAGTGCAATCCAGCACTTCACTGCGGGCGTGATTTTCGCGGCAGTAGCAACGGAGCTACTCCCTGACCTGATGCATCGCCGCATGCCGTTCGTCACCCTGGCGGGATTTTCATTGGGTGTGCTGGTCATGCTGGGCATCAAGTACCTGGCCGAGAAAGCGGGACAGAAGGGCATCACGAAAACAAAGCAGCCGACCAGCCTGCTGGTTACGTTAGGAATCGACGTCGCGCTGGACGGATTGTTGATCGGATTGGGATTTGCCGCAGGACAAAAGCAAGGATTGCTGCTGACCGTTGCGCTGTCATTCGAGGTGCTGTTTCTGGGCCTTTCCTGTAGCACGGCATTGGTCGGCGCCGGTGCGGGCCGGCGCAAGGTCATCACGACCCTGCTGATCCTGGCGACGTGCTTGATGATCGGCGCCCTGGCCGGCGCTGCGATGTTGACTGCGGCCTCTCCGACCGTCATTGATGGCGTGCTCGCGTTTGGGGTGGCGGCATTGCTCTATTTGGTCATTGAGGAATTGATGGTGGAAGCGCACGACGTGCCTGAAACCGCGCTGCAAACTGCCATGTTTTTCATTGGTTTCATTACGTTGCTAACAATTGAGATGGTGATATGAGCGGAACCGTTCTGGCTGCAAGGAGTTGGTAATGGCACATGATCATTCTCCTGCAAAGGTAGATAGCGGCAGCGAGCGAGCGCTTTGGCTGTCGTTATGCCTGACTGGCGCATTCATGATCGCCGAGGTGGTCGCGGGTGTGTTGAGCAACAGCCTGGCGCTCATTTCCGACGCCGCGCACATGTTCACCGACACGGCGGCTCTCGCCATTGCGCTGGTCGCCATCCGTGTCGGCAAGCGCCCCGCTGACAAAAAGCGAACATTCGGCTACTACCGCTTCGAGATTCTCGCTGCAGCGTTCAACGCCATTCTGCTATTTCTGGTTGCACTTTATATTCTGTACGAGGCGTATCAACGATTCAGTAACCCGCCGGCCATTGAGTCCACCGCCATGCTGATCGTGGCAAGCCTGGGTCTCGTCATCAACCTCGTCAGCATGCGGCTGCTCTCGGCAGGCAAGGACCAAAGCCTCAATATCAGGGGCGCCTACCTGGAAGTGTGGAGCGACATGCTGGGCTCAGGCGGGGTCATCGCGGGCGCCATCATCATCAAGTTTACCGGCTGGGCGTGGGTCGATTCGGCCGTCGCGGTGGCGATCGGCCTATGGGTCGTGCCGCGCACTTGGCAGCTCTTGCGCGTGAGTCTCAATATCCTCTTGGAAGGTGTGCCGGAAGGCGTGGGCATGCAGGAAATCGACGGGGCGCTGCGAGCGGTACCCGGTGTGAACAGCGTCCACGATTTGCACGTCTGGGCCATCACCAGCAATAAACTCAGCCTGACCGTCCATGTAGTCACGGATTTGCCCGACGAACAGGTGTTCGATTTGCTGGTGGCGATTCGCAAGATGCTGGCGGAGCGCTTCGATGTGTCACACACGACGGTGCAGATTGAGCGGACTCCCTGCGAGCAGGCCGATGGTGCACACACTTTCCAGATCGCGTCGCCCGAAGCCAAGGACGAGACGTACCATGCGGGACATCGTCATTGACGGAGACAAACCCGATGAGTCCCCTTGACGCAAACCGGATCGACGAGTACCCGTTGCCGCAGGTCGATTCGCCGGCATGGATGCTGATTTTTGTGGCATGGCTGGTCGCGGCCATCTCCACCTTGGCGGCCCTGTTTCTCGGCGAGGTGATGAACTTGCCGACCTGCGTGCTGTGCTGGTACCAGCGCATCTTCATGTTTCCGCTGGCCCTGTTGTTGCCGATGGGGCTGGTTCCCTTTGACCGCAACGTGATTCGCTATGCACTGCCGCTGGCTGTGCCGGGAGCGATTCTTGCCGGATATCACCAACTCCTCGTGGCGGGGATCATCCCGCCGGACCTGAAGCCTTGCACAGACGGTGCGCCTTGCACCGACAAGGTGATCGAGTGGTGGGGCTTCGTGACGATTCCCCTGCTGTCGTTCATCGCTTTCTCAACCATTGCTGCGCTGCTGTTGATGGCGCATCGCCGAGGTATCAAGTGAAACATATCACGCTGCTTATCGTTTCCGTCGTCACCTTGTTGCTCGCGTTCGTGGTCGGCACCTGGCTTCACAACCTGAATGAAGGAACCTCGGTTGTCACGGTGCCGGACACTGATCGCGCCGCGCTAGTGAGGATGTATTCGCCGACACAGGGCAGCATTGAAGCCAAGGTGGTCATCGTCGAATTCCTCGATCCGGCTTGCGAGACATGCAGGGACTTTTATCCGCTTGTGAAGGAAATCATGGCGGCCAAGCCCGACCAAATTCGCCTAGTGGTGCGCTATGCACCTTTTCACAATGGATCGGACAAAGTCGTTGCTGTGCTGGAAGCGGCACGCAAGCAAGGCAAGTTCTGGCAGACACTGGAAGCCTTGCTCACCACGCAGGCCGCATGGGCACCGCACCATGCGGCCCAGATCGATCTCGTGTGGAGACATCTCGCTGGGCTGGGCCTGGATCTTGAAAAAATAAAGGCGGATATGGTCTCGCCGGAGATCACGCAGAGAATCGCCCAGGACATCGCCGACGCACGGACCTTGAACGTCCGTAAAACACCGGAGTTCTTTGTGAACGGCCGACCCCTCGTGAATTTCGGTTATGAACCGCTGAAGACACTGGTCAATGACGCGGTGAAAGAGACACAGAAGGAGACCCGTCGGCGATGAAGCACGCGAACCGCCATGAATCACGAGAATCCTGCGGCAATGAAACCGCGTAGCGGGATCGTCGTCGGACGCCGACCGCCGTGGGCAGTACGCCTCACCCTGGGCGCTGTGCTCGCGAGCATGCTGGTGGCCACTTTCTTCAACGTCCTCGTCGCGTGGCATCTTCACACGATGACGGCTGGTTCCGACGCAGGCGCGCGTCATGCCAATGCCGTACACGGCCAGGTGACGGCGCACGCGGCGTCTGTCGCCGTGGGCGACATTGTCGATCGCCTTTGCGAGGCCATCAAGCATTGCCCCTGTGCTGTCGTTTGGGCGACGGGGCAGACGCAAACTTGGTCCGTTCAGGATGAAGTTGGTTGGTTCGCACGAGGCCTTGCCGTTGCTTTTCAATCCCATGTCGTGGACGTTCCGCAGCATCCCCCCAAAAGCGCCATTGCCGTTGGGGGGTAGCGGGTCTAAGCGGCATTTGCCGTGGAAGTGTCGAGGCTAAATTCGACACTGGTAGTACCCGTTCGCCCCTTTGTTGCAATTCAACCCAATAAAGGAGTGATGTATGAGCAAGAAACTGACCGTTCTCACAATGGGTCTTGCGCTGCAAGTCGGCGCGCTAGGTCTGGCCAATGCGGGTGCCCCCATCGACAATTTTCCGATGGAGGATCGTGCTGCGGAGGCGTTGAAACCCTTGATGGCAATGGCCCAGGCACAAGGCATCAAGACCGAAGTTAAGCGGTGTTTCCTCTTCAATCCGCCGAGCTTTGATCGCCAGTGGACTGCGCCGTGCGATCCTGCGGCGCCGATGACTCCGCCGATGAAAATGTGCCGCATTTCGAACACCATCGGGTGGGATGCGGCGCTGTTCACGGAGCCGTGCGAGAACGCGGAAAGACGAAAGGGATCGTCCGGCGGATAACTGGGTGATTTCTTGACTTCAGGCGGCTCGCTGAACACTGCGGGTCGCCTGTTTTTCACAAATGGTTTGGTCCTAATCCTGATTGTCATGTCATCTCGTCTTCCCCCCGAGCTTAAGAGCATTTTTATCGCCGCATTGTTTGTGTGCATCGCAGTTGCGGTTTGCCTGTATCTCCATATGCGGTGGCTTGACCGCAAGAAGAAAAAGAGCCGCGCGATAGAATGTCTCAAAAGGAGTCCGCAGAAACCCGAATCGCGCCGGCACGCCGGACGCCGATAAACGAAAATGAGAAATACGATGAGAAAAATATGGCTGGTATTTGGCTTCTTCCTGGCGGTTTCCCTCACCGGGTGTGCGAGCACGTCCTTTGAGGGCTATCAAGCGGACGGTCGATACTGTTTTCGGATCTCAAAACGCAAGGTCTGCACGGCGGATCCCGTGCCCAGTGTCGAAGCGGAGGCCAAAGCGAAGCAGTTTCAGCCGTTGCCAGACCGCCAAGTAGTGTGGCTGGTGCGAAACGCGCATTTAGACCCTGTTGGCAAGGTGTCGGTTAGCGTCAATGGCATGAAAGTGGAAATGCTGCCCTTTACGGTTTCCCGCTTCGAGTTGGCGCCAGGCAGCTACCAAATCGCTGCAACGTATCGGTCCAACAATGTCGGCGACATCACGGCGACTGGAATCGCCGGCGAACAACAATTTGTCGAGGTATTTGCCGATGTCGGCCTCTTTGACACCTACTTTTCCCTGCGGGCGATCTCGAATGTGGAAGGCCGGCGCAAGGTTTCGACCGGTAAACTTATCGCGGACGTCAGATCAAAAGACTTCGCTGGTCGCCCATGAAAACCCTCTTTGCGTCATGACGCCGTTGACTATCGCATCATCAGGAATTCAAGTAACGCTTATCATTCATTCAGGGGCCGCTGACGTTCAGTGCCGGCCTCCGAGCATGGCTCCTTATAGGGGGCTCCTGACTTCAAACCAACGATGACCAAAGCCTCGAAGGCTACCGCGACGACGGCGCCCGACAAAGCCAAGCGCCAGAAATTGCATCCAGACGTGCTGAAGCTCGGCCTCGCCGTTCCAGTTCGGCAATTGTCTCCGCATCCGGCAAGACGACGGTCGAGTATTTGGTTGGTCCCGCCGAAACGATGAAGGTCTTTGCGCCGACAGCGTCCAGAAACCTTTTCCGTGATGACGTTTTGCTGCCGTGGTGTCCAACGACGAGAACGTCTGCCTTCAGGTCCGGCACACAACAGGTCAGAAGCTTCCCCTCGATGGAGGAATCGCTCGGTAGAGTCGAAGGCAGTTTTCTTCCGCCCGCTTCCGCGTCCTCCATCAACAGCACCCGACGCGACCCGAGATCGAGCCGCACGACGAGACTGTTCTCGTTGAAACTCGACCGATGCGACCTGTCAGCGAACAAGAATGTCATCGACGCGCCTTGGCCGAGCGCGGTCTTCTCATTGGTAATTCTCTTTGCGTGAGTAAGCGTCAAAGTCTGTGCCAGCT
>CAYSKY010000151.1:0-7278 GCA_964431425.1 uncultured Burkholderiales bacterium | reverse complement strand
GAACGGACTGACTCAGTCCGCAGCACCCGCCTGTGGCTTGGCTTCTGCCGGTTCTTCGTGAATATCTTCGTAGCCGGTAATCATCGCCTTGTAGTGCGCGCTCGGCGTGTGGCCGAGGCTGCCCAGATAGGCGTGCATGAAGATGAACCCGCTGAAGAAAATGAACAGCAGCACGTGCACGGTGTCCACCACCCGCACGCCGCCAAACATCTCGATGGTCTTGGAGAAGCGCGCCATGTCCCATAGCAGCACACCAGTGAAGAACTGGATCGGCACCAGCAGCATCATGACGATCTGGTACATCATGCTCTGCAGCGGGTTGAACTTGCGATAGGCGCTGACGTGGTGCGGGTTCGGATCACCGCGGAAGATCCCGTAGCCGTAGAACTGCATCTGTTTGAAACTCGCCGTGAAGTACTTGGTCGGGCTCAGCTCGGGGTGGTACACCTTGATCTTGTCGGTGAACAGGTAGTAGAACAGCCAGATGAAGAAGTTGCCGATCAGCACAAAGCCGATCCAGTTATGCAGCTGGATGGCGGTGTTGAAGGGAATGATCTGGATGGAACCCGCGTAGCGGATCAGCACACCCGAGAGGATCAGCAGCACGAAGCCGATCGCATTGGTCCAGTGCCAGATGCGCACCGGAAGCGGATGGATATAGAGTCTGGTCATGTTGTTCTCCTGCCGGGATGGGCGATGTTGTTCCGCTGATCAGGCAGCGGTTCCGCCGCCGCCATCCGGCTTGTCTGTCGTGGGTGCCGCATTGGCCTGCGCTGCTTGTTCCAGCTGTTCGGCGGCCAGCTTCTCGGCAGCCAGCTTCGCCCGGACGCGTCCGGCGTACCACTTGACGCTCATGTGGGCCATGGGGCCGAGGATGCTGCCGGTCACGACCAGCAGCAGCAGGATGTCGAGCAGCTTGATGCGCGTGCTGCCGATGGCATAGAAGCCGCGCACCGATTCCATCGACGTGAGCGAACTCAGAACTTCTTTTTGCACACCATGGCGCAGCGGCCGGCCGTCCGGTCCGGCGATGGTAAGTGAAACGCTCTGGAAGGCTTCGGCGCCGTCCTTGTGACAGGTGTTGCAGTCCTTGATGGCTTTTGACTTCTCGGCCATCTGGTGGGCTTCCACTCCGGTGCGTACTTCAAGCCGTCCGCGCAGCACAGTCTTGCCGCTGCCGGCGTCGTCGTTGAATTCCTTGAGCAGACCCCACAGCGCGCGTTCGTCCAGGCCTTCACCGGTCGAGTCAGCTGCATCGACGCGCTTCTTGAACAGCGGCACGCCGGTCTTCTCGGCCTTTTGCTTGTTGGTGGTGGCGTCATACAGCCGCAGGTTGACGCGGCGATGGGCGGTGGGCGCGTGACAGGCCGGGCAGGAAATCGCCTCGAAATGGCGCTCGGTGTTCGGCAGCCAGTCCTGGTGGTCCTTCACGGCTTCCTTGTGGCAGCCGATACATGTGTTCTTGACACCGTCTCCCAGCGAGGCAGCCTTGATGTCGTGGGCGCGGTGACAGTCGGCGCAGATCGGCGCTTCCTTGCCCTTTGTGGCGCGCAGTTTGCCGTGCACATCGTCCGCATAGGCCTTGTAAATGTCCTCATGGCAGCGTGCGCAGGGCGTTTCCTTCATCGGCTGCGCTACCTTCACCGATTTCACGGTGTGGGGATTGTGGCAGTCGGCGCACACCGGCGCCTTGTCGCTGCCGGCCTTCACCATCGCCGAATGCACGCTGTCCTGAAACTCCTTCACTTTCTTCTTGTGGCACTCGGTGCAGGAATCCTTCATCGACAGCGAAAAGGCGCGCTTGCTCTTGATGCTCGATTTTTCCTTCCCGTGGGTCTTGGCATCGAGGTCCGAATGGCAGTCCTCGCAGGAGGTTTCGCCGTGCATGGAGGCCACGAAGGCGTCCGTGGAGATGTGCAAGGACATCGTCTTGCCGTCATCCGTCTGCTTGGTCAGCGGCTGCTCGGGCGCCTTTTTGTCATGGCACTTGAGGCAGGCCAGGTCGGCCTTGCCAAGTTCCTTTTCGCCCGCCGAGGCCATGGTGGCTGGAACGACAGACAAAAAAATGGCCACGCCCAGCATGGCCACTTTCCGGAGGCTGATGCCCAGGCGTTTACTGCCTGATGCAAGGGTCTTTCTCATTTTTATTCCCCACTCCGCAACCTGAACCGGCGAAAATCGCCGGGACCGATGTCGGTCCCGGCGATGCTGCTCATTCATGCGGAAGTAATCACTGCGACTTTCCTGATGATGCGTGCTTCATTGTGCGCTGTGTGTTGAATCTATTTTTTGTTCCATATCAAGCCAGATTGAGCTTGGTCATCAGGGCGCGGGTTCCGGTCCATGCCAGCATGGCGGCACCGGCGAAGGGCAGCGCGATGATGAAGGCGAGTCCGATGAAGGGGGCGGCCACCACCAATCCGGCTTGCTTGACCACCTGGAACGCGTTGCGTGCGGCCGGGTACTTCATCAGGGCTTTGAATCCCATCCCGGCGACCACACCGAAGCCGACCAGCGGAAGCAACATCGCATACAGCAGGCCGATAAACGGGGCAGCGGCGAACAGGGCGACATTCTTCGCAAACGTCAGCACTTTTTTCGTTGCCTGCAGTTTCAGCAGCTGGCGGATTCCGAACACTGCCAGGGCGGCGAGTCCGACCACCGGCAGCAGGACGAAGTAGGCCAGGCCGATGAAAGGAGCGGCGGCAAACAGGGCGATGTTCTTCAGCAAGCTCGGTTTGGCTTCGGCGACCGCTGGTGTGGCTTCAACAGTCACGACTTCTGCTTTCGCAACGGCTGCTTCCATTAGCGGTGGTTCGGGCTGGCGCAGTGCGTCGAGCGCGCTGCCTTCGATCATTTCGGGTGAAAGCGGTTTTTGCAGGAAGGCGGTGACGCCGGCGGCCTTGGCCCGCGCTTCATTGGCCTGCGTGCCGAAACCGGTGATGATGACAACCGGCGTCCATGGGCGGCGGGCCTTCATTTCTTCTGCGAATTCCAGGCCGTTCATGCCGGGCATCTTGATGTCGGTGTAGATCAGGTCGACATCCTGCAGTTTGGTCAGGGCTTCCTGCGCGTTTTGCGCATGAATGACGATGTAGCCTTTGTTCGACAGTACGCGGTTGAAGCTTTTTCCCACCACGGGGTCGTCGTCGACTACCAGGATTTTTTGGTTGGCTCTCATGATTTGCTCCTTGGATTAGGTGGCCCGGTCAGCGAGATTGCGACGAGCCAGAAGTTGAAAGGTTGGTTGGTTAGTGGGTTACGTGGTTTGAAATCGGGTCGCGGCGCAGGGTCCAGCGCTTGTGCTGCATGGCGCTGTTGGTGACGCTGATCACTTCATCCGGGCCGACGGGTTTGGCGAGGAAATCGAAGGCACCCAGCGACACGGCCTGCTTGGCGCATTCCACCGCGGGGTAGCCGGTGATGATGATGACTTCGCTTTCCGGCCAGTTCTGCTTGATGTTCTTCAGGACGGTCATTCCATCCATGCCGGGCATTTTCAGATCCAGCAGCACGACATCGAACTTCTGGCTGGCCATCGCCTGCAGTGCGTCGCGGCCGTTGGTGACGGTTTCGACATTGCAGTGTTCGCTGGCGAGCGTCCGGGTGTGGCAGAGGCGTACGACTTCTTCGTCGTCTACCACCAGGATTTTTGTCTTCGTGTTCATTTTGTCCGCCTTGTGTTTTTTTCTTGCTCAATCTCCTATATGCATCAGGCGTGCCAACTCTGAATCCCCACGAATTTCGCGTTGATTTTCATGGTGTTACGTTGAAAAATCGACAGGGCGACGCTGGCTGCTGAGAAGAGGCGAAGTACATTTTTTTTATGCACTTTCCAGCACGGCAAATGGAAATGCCAGCGCAATCAGCGCGTTAGCGAATCGCGCGGCGCATGTTTTTTCAATGCAGCAACAGGGATGTCGGCGTGGCAGCGCCGAAACGCATTGCGCCGGGCGTCAGTGCGGGGCAGGCGCCTTGCAATAGATGCGCAACCACAGGAAGCCGGTCACGCCGGCGATCAATGAACCGAGCAGGATGGCCATCTTCGAGGCGTTGATGGCGCCGGCATCGCTGGCAAAGGCGAGATTGGCGATAAAGATCGACATGGTGAAGCCGATCCCACCCAGCACCCCCGCGCCGAACAGATGCGGCCAGCGCAGGTCGGCCGGCAGGCGGCACAGGCCCACGGAAACTGCGGCGAAGCACAGCAGCGTCACACCGAGTGGCTTTCCCAGCACCAGGCCCGCGATGATGCCAAGGCTGTTGGCCGTTGCAAGCGACTGCATCCAGTCGGCACCGATGACAATGCCCGTATTGGCCAGGGCGAACAGCGGCAGGATCAGAAAGGCGACAGGCTTGTGCAGCGCGTGCTCCAGGCGCAGCGACGGTGACGGCTGGTCCGGCTGGCGGGCGACGAACGGAATCGCGAATGCCAGCATCACACCGGCGATGGTGGCATGCACGCCCGACTTCAGCATGCAGAACCACATGAGCGCGCCACCGATCAGGTAAGGCACCAGCGACATCACCCGCAGGACGCGATTCAAGACCCATAGCAGCGCCCAAATGCCAAGGGTGGCAGCAAGATACCCGGCGGACACCTTGGCCGTGTAGAAGGCCGCAATAACGACGATGGCGCCCAGATCATCGATCACCGCAAAGGCCACCACGAACACCTTCAGCGAGGCCGGGATGCGCGGCCCCAGCAACGCCAGCACGCCGATGGCAAACGCAATGTCGGTGGCCATGGGGATGCCGAAGCCAGCCTGCGCCGGCGTACCCGCGTTGAACGCATAGTGCACGGCTGCCGGCATCAGCATGCCACCCAGCGCGGCCACCATCGGCAGCAAGGCATTGCGAAAATTCGACAGCTCGCCGACGTACAGTTCGCGTTCCAGTTCCAGCCCGATGAGCAGGAAAAAGATCGCCATCAGGCCATCGTTGATCCAGTGTTCGATGCTGAGCGGGCCGAGGGCGCCGTGCCAGAAAGCAATGTACGCCGGGCCCACCGGGGAATTCGCCACGCCGATCGACAGCAGCGTGCAGACGATAAGCAGGTTGCCGCCGGCCTGCTCGGACTTGAAAAAGCGGTTGAAGGTCTCGGTCAGTTTGACGGGCAGGCGGTGCGGCATGGGCGGACTCGGGTGGTGCGCGTGGTGGCTGCAGTGATGTACGGCTGGCAATGATCCCTGCGATGGCGCCAATGTGCAAACTCCAGCATTGGTGCGGCTTCTGGAGCATTTTTTGCCCGGAACCCGCGCCAATGCTGGGGTTTGGCCCTATGAGGCGGGTGCCGCATCGCGCCAAGCCCCGTGCCAGAATCCCGACCACCATCCACACGATTCGCGCGACGGTACCGGCGACGCGAACGCCACCCCCGGAGAAACCCATGCTCATCAACTGCGTTGCCTATCAGGCCGGCAGGAAACTCGGCGATATCACCAAGGCGGAAATCAGCGACTACGTGGCGCGCCCGGAATGCCTGGTGTGGGTGGCCCTGAACGATCCGACGCATGACGAACTGGCGGAGATGCAGCTCGAATTTGGGCTGCACGACCTCGCGGTCGAAGACGCGCAGCATGGCCACCAGCGGCCGAAGATTGAGGAGTTCGGCGACTCGCTGTTTGTGGTGCTGCATAACCCGGTGCTGCAGGGCGAATCACTTCGGGTGGGCGAGGTGGACGTCTTTGTCGGTCCCAATTACATCCTCTCGGTGCGCAACAACGTCGAGCAGGGCTTCGTGTCGGTACGTGACCGCTGCGAACGCGAGCCGGAGTTATTGAAACACGGCTCAGGCTTTGTGCTTTACGCCCTCATCGACGCCGTTGTGGACCGCTACTTCCCGGTGCTCGATGCCCTGGAGGTGGAGCTGGAACAAATAGAGGAGCGCATCTTCTCCAGCACCACCCAGCGCGAAAACATCGAGAGCCTGTACGCACTGAAGCAGAAGCTGATGAAGCTGCAATACGCCGTGGTGCCGCTGCTTGAGGGTGTGGGCAAACTCTATGGCGGGCGGGTGCCGCACATTTGCAGCGGCCTGTCGGAATACTACCGGGACATTTACGACCACCTGATCCGCATCCAGCAGTCCATCACCAGCCTGCGCGAAATGGTAGTGACCGCCATCTCGGTCAACCTGTCCATGATCACGCTGCAGGAGAACCTGACCACCAAGCGACTCGCCGCCTACGCCGCATTGATCGCGGTGCCGACACTGGTGGCCGGCATCTACGGCATGAACTTCGAACACATGCCCGAGTTGAAATGGTTGTTTGGCTACCCGGCGGCGTTGGCCTTCATGGCCGGTGTGGACATGTACCTGTTCCGCCGCTTCCGCAAATCGGGTTGGCTATAACCGGACCCGGGCCGGGCGGGGGGCACCAGCGCGCCAAAAAGAAACAGGGGCGGTTGCCCGCCCCTGTCTTTACATCACTTGCAACTTCGAACGTGCCTGCTGTCTAGCGGAACCGGTATACGTAGGTCACGCCGACAAAGGTCACCGTCTGGTCCACCTGCTGCTTGATGGATGTGTTGTCGGAGAACACGAACGGGTTGGCGGTATCGCCCCAGACCCAGTCCTTGTACTTCGTCTTCTGGTTCACCACATCAAACCGCACGTCCGAGGTCTTGTTCAGGTTGTAGATCCCGAACAGGCTGATCACGCGATTGCGGAAGACCACATCCGGCACTCCCACATTGGCTTGCGCGACGTTGGCGGCACTGGGTGCGACATAGACCAGGCCCGTCAAACGATCGCCCGAGGTGCTGCTGGAAGCGGCGAATTTGTACTGGTTGACCTCGTTGATGAAGTTAAGGTTGGCACCCACACGCAACTGCTTGGTGGCCTCACCGACCAGCGACAGGCCGAGGGTTTCCGTACGGTTGCGCAGCGCGGCGATGTAGCCGGTGCTGTGGTTGATGTTGGTCGTCTGCACCCCCTGCGAAGCGTAGCCGGTGAGTCTCCATTTTTCCGACAGCACATAGGTCACATCCAGGCTGGCGTAGTTCATGGCGGTGGCCTGCCAGCCCTTGGGACCGGCGACCGGGTCATACGGCATGGCATTCTTGTCCTTGCCATCCTCGCCGACGAACTGGATGCTCAGCGCTTCAAGCGGTGTCCAGTCCATTGTCACCTTGACCTTGTCGCGCACCGATCCGTCGACATTCGTGACCGTGACCGTATTGACCCGGCTCTGATCGGCATTGATCACCGTCTGGTCGACCGTCAGCGTGTCATTGTCTCCATCAGCGTCGACATCGCGCGCTATGGTCTTGGTC
>CAYSKY010000150.1:0-7304 GCA_964431425.1 uncultured Burkholderiales bacterium | reverse complement strand
ACAAGAACCTGCAAAGCTACGAGGCGGCCGCCACCAAAAGCGAAACCTCGCTGGGCCTGCTGAACTCGGCGCAGAGCATGGTGATTGCCATGGCCGTCACGCTGCTGATGTGGCGCGCGGCCGACGGCATCGTCAACGGGCCGCTCTCGCTGGGCGACCTAGTGATGGTCAACGCGCTGCTGATCCAGTTGTACATCCCGCTCAATTTCCTTGGCGTGATGTACCGCGAGATCAAGCAGGCCCTGACCGACCTGGAAAAGATGTTCCGCCTGCTCGGCGAGAACCAGGAAATCGCCGACAAGCCCGGCGCGAAGCCGTTGGCCGTCAACGGCGCCAGCATCCGCTTCGAAAACGTTGATTTCTTTTACGACCCCAAGCGCCAGATCCTGCACGACGTGAGCTTCGAGGTGCCGGCCGGCAAGACCGTGGCCGTGGTGGGTTCGAGCGGCGCGGGCAAGTCCACGCTGTCACGCCTGCTATTTCGCTTCTACGACATCCAGAAGGGCAGCATCAGCATTGACGGCCAGGACATACGCGAGGTCACCCAGTCATCGGTGCGCGCGAGCCTCGGCATCGTGCCGCAGGATACGGTGCTGTTCAACGACACCATCCGCTACAACATCGCCTACGGCCGGCCGGGTGCCACCGACGCCGAGATCGAGGACGCCGCGCGGCGCGCGCGCGTGCTGGAGTTCATCGAACGCCTGCCGGACAAATGGGAAGCCAAGGTGGGCGAGCGCGGCCTGAAGCTTTCCGGCGGCGAAAAGCAGCGCGTGGCCATCGCCCGCACCCTGCTGAAAAACCCGGCCATCATGATTTTTGACGAAGCCACCTCGGCGCTTGATTCCGCGACCGAGAAAGCCATCCAAGCTGAATTGCGCGAAATTGCCCGTGAGCGCACCACGCTGGTCATCGCCCACCGCCTCTCCACCATCATCGACGCCGACCAGATCCTGGTGATGGAGCACGGGCGCATCGTCGAGCGCGGCAATTTCCGCGAGCTGCTGGATATGAAGGGCAAGTTCGCGCAGATGTGGCAGTTGCAGCAGCAGGAGGAGGAGCGGGGGGTTGTGGAGGGGTTCGTGCTGCAGGCGTAGTGGGGCTGCTGTCAGACGCAGTCACACGTTTGAACGCTGCAAATCCCCCTCATTCCCCCTTTGAAAAAGGGGGAGGCGAGTATTTAGGATCGTTGCCTTAGGGGGCAACTCCTCCCTTTTCTAAAGGGAGGCTGGGAGGGATTTTCGGTGGCCAAAATTAGGACGCTGAACTTAGCGATCAATTGACGCCAACCCCAAAATCACTGCTTCAAACTCTCCACCCGCGCACTGGGCTTCGCCATCAGCAACGTCGTCACCTTGCCGCGATTGCGCGGCCGTTCGCCTGATTTCACCCGTGCCAGCAGCAGGGCCGACAACCGCAGCGTCTCGCTGCATTCCTCATCGGAGGCGCCAATGCACATGGCGCTGCGTGCATAGGCGCGGGTGCGGGTGAGTTCGTCCTTGCGCTGCGTGTAGGTGGCCAGGGTGGCGTTGAAGAAATAGGCGCGGCGCGGGGTGATGCCGTCCACGCAGGCCGTCAACTGTGCGTCGCCCTTGGCGGCCAGGCATTTTTCACCGGCGATGAAGCGTTCCTGGTTGCGTCCCCATGTTTCGTCGAGCGCGACTTCCCATTCGCCATTCACCGCACGCATCTCGATCAGGATGGCGGGGGAGTCGTTGCGCGACAACACGGTGTTGATTTCCAGCACGTCGTAAATGTCGGTGAAGAAGTCCTCATACAGCGCGCAACCGAGCTTCACTTCTTCCACGCAGTCGTCGCCTGCAAACACCTCGCCCAGGTACACGAGCCGCTTGCTCTTGCTGCCCTCGACGAAGGTGAACACGTGATCCACCACGCAGCGGAAGGTGCGCTTGGCTTCGTCGGTTTCCAGGCAGTCGTCGCGCACAAAAAAGAAACCGTTCTTCCAGCCGGTGCGCAATTGCTGCTCGTGAACCGCGGCGGCACCGGCACCGCGCTGCGCCACGTCCAGGCGGAACTCGGTGGAGGTGTCCTGCAGCTTGACGGTGATGTTGGTGGTGCCGTTGATCTTGTCGGTGCGGGCGTCGTACAGCACCCGCAGTTCACCCTCGGGCGGCGGTGGCAGGGGGCGCGGCGAGGTGGTCGATGGCTTGTTGGGCGGATCGGGGGGCGCCGCATGGGCGGCGGTGGCGCCGATGGCGCAGCAGGCAATCAACAAATGCAGCAATCGCTTCATGGCTTGAGAAACCCTTTCAATGCATCCAGTGTGGCGCCGGGCGCTTCCTGCATCATGCTGTGTCCGGCATCGAGCGCGGCCACACGAATACCGGCGATGCGGCCGGCCAGTGCGGCCCCGGCCTTGGGCGGCGTCATCATGTCGCGGCTGCCCGTCACCAGCAGAACCGGGCATGTCACGGTGGTGATGGCGGCGTCATCCATTTGATACGCATGGCAGGCCGCGAGGTCGCGCGCCAGCGCGCCCGGGTGGCTCTGCTCCAGCAGCCGCTTGTAAGCCATCATCGAGGAGGTGCCCGGGGTCGGGTTCTTTCCCCATTTCAACTGGGGTGCATGGCCCCAGATGTTCAACATATCAAACGCCTCGGCGGGGCGGTTGCGCGCGGCATCCAGCAGCAGGTCCGACACCGGCATCGGCACGCTGCAACCCAGCAACGCGACTTGCGAAACCCGGTTGGCGTGGCGCGCGGCGGCGTCCAGCGCGACCAGCGAGCCCATGCTGTGGCCGACCAGCGCCGCGCGTTCGATGGCGCCGTTATCGAGCAGGTTGACGATCCAGTCGGACAGCTGCGCGATGCTCTCGCGGGCTTCGCCAAAACTGCGCCCGTGGCCCGGCAGGTCCACCGCCAGCGCGTTCCAGCCGTGGTGTGCGAAGTAGCGCGCCTGATAGGTCCACACGCTGTGATCGTTGGCGGCACCGTGGATGAATACCACACAAGGTTTGCCGGCCTCAAACGGCTTGCCGCCGGTATAAACAAACGCAGGTTGTTGCTGGACCAGGAATTTCATTTCATTTTCTCCACCGCGTACAACGCTTTGGAGAGGTCCTCGATCAGGTCGTCGGCGTATTCGATGCCGATCGACAGGCGGATGGTGCCTTCCGTGATGCCGGCGGCCTGCAACGCGGCCGCATCCATGCGGAAGTGGGTGGTGCTGGCGGGGTGGATGACCAGCGACTTGGCATCGCCGATGTTGGCCAGATGCGAGAACAGCGAGAGCTTTTCAATGAACACTTTGCCTGCCGCGCGACCGCCCTTGAGGTCGAAGCTCACCACCGCGCTGGCGCCGTTGGGGAGCAGGCGCTGCGCCACGGCGTGGTCAGAATGCGATTCCAGATCCGGATGGGTGACGTGCGCCACCGCTTTTTGCGTGCCCAGGAACTGCACGATCTTTCGGGCGTTTTCAATGTGCCGCGGCATGCGGATGTGCAAGGTCTCCAGGCCCTGCAGGATCTGGAACGCGGTCATCGGTGCCATGGTCGCGCCAAAGTCGCGCAGGCCTTCGCGCCGCGCGCGCAGCGCAAACGCCGCCACGGACGATTCCTCGGACATCACCATGCCGTGAAAGCCGTCGTAGGGTTGGGTGAGGTTGGGGTACTTGCCCGAGGCCTCCCAGTCGAAGGTACCGCCGTCGACCAGGATGCCGCCGATCACCACGCCGTGGCCCGACAGGAACTTGGTGGCCGAATGCATGACGATGTCCGCCCCCTGCGCGACCGGGTTGGACAACACCGGTGTGGTCAGCGTGGCATCGACCATCAGCGCAATGCCCGCCGAATGTGCGATTTCCGCCACCATCGGGATGTCCAATACATCCAGCCCGGGATTGCCGACGGTCTCGCCGAAAAGCAGGCGGGTGTTGGGCCGGATGGCGGCGCGCCAGGCGTCCGGGTCGCGGCCGTTGACAAAGGTGGTTTCAATGCCGAAGCGCGGCAGGGTATACGACAACAGGTTATGCGAACCGCCATACAGGGCGTTGGATGCAACGATGTGAGCGCCCGCTCCCATCAGCGTGGCGATGCCCAGATGCATGGCTGCCTGCCCGGACGCCACCGCAATGGCGGCCGGTGCACGTTCCAGCGCCGCCATGCGTTCCTCCAGCACCGACAGGGTCGGGTTGGAGATGCGCGAGTACACGTGTCCGGCGCGCTCCAGGTTGAACAGCGAGGCGGCGGTGTCGGCATCGGGAAAAACAAACGAGGCCGACTGGTAGATGGGGACCGCCCGCGCGCCGGTGGCCGGGTCGGGCGATTGCCCGGCGTGCACCGCCAGGGTGTCAGGGTGCGGATATTTGGGAGCGGACATTGTGAGGAAAATGAGGGGGTTGCGGGTGAAATATCAGGTGGCAAATGAAATCTTGCCAGAACGACCCCGTTTTTGTTAAGGTGACTCCCTTCGACCGGAAAGAAAACACCGTGCGCGCACTCAATCAACAAAACGGCCTGAGCATTATCGCGGCTTTTGTCGCGGCCTTCTGCCTTTGCAGCGCATCGGTCGCGGGCGCGGCAGATAACGCTGCCGCCAAGAAGGCCAAAGTGCAACGCGTCAAGGGTACCCCTGACCTGAACAAGGACGGCGAACCCAACCTGCTTTCCCACGCCGCTTATGTGTTCGACCCGGTGAGCGGCAAGGCGCTGTACGCCAAAAACGCCGAAGCCCCGATGCCCATCGCCTCCATCACCAAGGTCATGACCTCGATGGTGGTGCTCGAAGCCAAAATGAGCATGGAAGAGCCGGTGGTGATCGACAACGCCGACGTGGATACGCTCAAAGGCTCGCGCTCACGCCTGCCGGTCGGCACCGCTTTCCGTCGTGAAGATCTGATGCGCCTGGCGCTGATGGCCTCCGACAACCGCGCCGCCGCCGCCCTCGGTCGTGCCTACCCCGGTGGCACACCGGCCTTTGTAGAAGCCATGAACGCCAAGGCAAAGTCGCTGGGCCTGCAGAACACGCATTTTGTGGACCCGACCGGTCTCGCGCCGGGCAACGTGGCCAGCCCGTCCGACCTCGCGCTGATGGTGGCCGAGGCCTCCAAGTTTCCGCAGATCCGCGAGTTTTCCACCACGCCGGAACTGCACGTCACCCTGCCAAACATGAAGCGGCCCATGGGCTTCAACAACACCAACGCACTGGTGAAGAGTTCCGGCTGGGATATCGGCCTGTCCAAGACCGGCTATATCAACGAAGCCGGTAAGTGCCTGGTGATGCACGCCACCATCGCCAACAACCCGGTGGTCATCGTGCTGCTCGATTCCTGGGGCAAGCTCACGCGCCTGGGTGATGCCAACCGCATCAAGAAGTGGCTGGAGAACAACAAGCACCAGGTGGCGCTGACCGCACAGAAGCTGGGCTGAGCCCCGTCGGCAGACCCGATCAAAACGCCGGATTCGTCCGGCGTTTTTCATTCCGGGGCCGGCTGTTGGCGGGTGAAACACTTCATACGCTTCCCGTTTCGCCGCTTGCGCTAAGATGCGTCACATGAAAGTCGGCCTGTTTGTCACCTGCCTTGTCGATCTCGTGCGACCGAACATCGGATTCGCCGCACTGAAACTATTGGAAGACGCCGGCTGCGAAGTGGTGGTGCCAACAGCGCAGACCTGCTGCGGCCAGCCGGGGTATAACTCCGGCGCACGCGACGTCGCCAAGACGCTCGCCAAAAAGGTGCTCGCCGAATTTCGCGATTGCGACTATGTGGTGGCGCCTTCGGGCTCCTGCTCGGGACAGATGAAGGTGCATGCGGTGGAAGACCTGTTCCACGGTGAGCCGGAAGAGGCGGATTTTCGTGCGCTGTCGGCCAAATGGTTTGAGCTCTCGGATTTTCTGGTCAATGTGCTGAAGGTTGAATCCGTCGCCGGCAAATACGCGGGCGAGGTGACCTACCACGACAGCTGTTCGGGTCTGCGGGAACTGGGCATCAAGTCACAGCCGCGTGCCTTGCTGGCCAAGACCGGCGCCACCATCACCGAAATGAACGACAGCGAAAAATGCTGCGGCTTCGGTGGCACGTTCTCGATCAAGCTGGGCGACATTTCGACCCGCATGGCCGAGAACAAGTGCGCGAACATCGCGGTGTCGGGTGCCGGTGCGCTGGTCGGTGGCGACCTCGGTTGCCTGCTGAACATGGAAGGGCGGCTGCGGCGCAATGGCGACACGAAAACAAAGGTGTACCACTTCGCGGAAGTGGCGGCGGGCATGACAAAGCGGGAAGACGACCAGTAAACTCAAGCACTGGCGCGGCTTCCAGGCCATTTTGCTCTGGAAAGGCGCGCCAAATGGCGATCTGCGCCTGACGGACCATCGACGGAGCTCCATGCAAGTCCACAGCATGCACTTCAAGCAGACGGCGAGCGAAAAGCTCAACGACGCCGTGTTGCAGAACGCCATGAAAAAGGCCAAGGGCAAGTTCGTCGATGGGCGTGCCAAGGGCGTGGCGGAAGTCGACAACTGGGAAGCCATCCGCACCTACGCGGCCGCTCTGCGTAACCGCGTCATCGATAACCTCGACGCGTACCTGATCGAATTCGAGCGCAACGCCACCCGTCGCGGCAGCAAGGTGTATTGGGCGGAAACCGCCGAGGAAGCCAACGCCATCGTGGTGGGCATTGCGCAACAGAACAATGTCAAGACCGTCACCAAATCGAAGTCGATGGTGACCGAGGAAATCGCCCTCAATGGGGCCCTGGAAGGTGCGGGTATTCGCGTGCTGGAAACTGATCTCGGTGAATACATCCTGCAGCTTGCCAAGGAGCCGCCCTCGCACATCGTGGCCCCGGCGGTGCACAAGTCCAAGGAGCAGGTGGCGGCGCTGTTTGCCGAGGCCCACCACAAACCCACGCTGACCGACATCCCGGCCATGACCCGGGAAGCGCGTGAGGAATTGCGCGCGCATTTCCTGGGTGCGGACATGGGCATTTCGGGTGCGAACTTCGTGATCGCCGAGACCGGCACCACGCTTACCGTCACCAACGAAGGCAACGCGGACCTCGTGACCACTATCCCGCGTATTCACTGCGTGGTGACCGGCATCGAAAAGGTCATTCCCACGCTGGAAGATTTCGCCACGCTGATCCGCCTGCTGCCGCGCAGCGCCATCGGCCAGTCGATTTCCAATTACCTCACGCTCACTACCGGTGTGAAGTTGCCGGACGAGAGTGACGGCCCGGAGCAGATGCACATCGTGCTGGTGGATGCAGGTCGCACCAAACTGGTGGGGAGCGATATGAAGGACATGCTGCGCTGCATCCGCTGCGGTGCCTGCATGAACCATTGCCC
>CAYSKY010000149.1:2738-7314 GCA_964431425.1 uncultured Burkholderiales bacterium | reverse complement strand
GCACTTCAATGCCAAAGCCGCGCCCGTCTTCAGCCGGGTTCCACCACCAGCCGGTCTGCGGGGCCTGCGGCGTGCAGGTCTGGCTGCCGGGAATGGTGACGACGCTGCGGTTGGTGCCGTTGTTGACGGCAGCGCTGCCATTGGCGCCGTAGCCGACGTAGAACACGGCGCCCGACAGCAGGGCCGCGCTGACGCCATTCAATACGTTTACCGATGCGCCTTGCGCAGACAGCACGCCGGTCAGGTATGCCTGCAGGCTGCTGGCGTTGGCCGCGGTCAGGGTGCCCGAAGCAGTCAGCTGCGCGAGCACACATTGGATGCCGGTGTCGGCAGTATTCCGGCCGCGCGCCACCGGGCCCTTGGCGTTGGCGAGCATCTCGGCAGAGACATTAGAGACCTTGTTCGCAGGTGCCAGTGCAAAAACATACACGCTGCCGGTGCTGCCCACGTCCTGCGCACGGTACTTGATGTTCGCCACAACATCGTTGCCCGCGGCGCTGGCCACAGCCAGAAAAACCGGCACCCGCTCGGCCGGGATGGACTTGGCCACGGCGGGATTGAGGTCGAGGTACCAGTCGTTGGTGGCCACCGACCCGGCGCCGTTCTCGCGCAACACCACCACCGGCGTGGCGCGATTGGCAAGCGTGCCATCGCCGATCTGCCCGAAATCGTTGGTGCCCCAAGCGGAGACAGTGCCATCGGCCAACAGCGCGAGGCCGTGCGAATAACTGGAGATGGCCGCGAGCGCGGGCAATCCGTTCACCTGCACGGGGCGCAGCTGGTTCTGGCCGGATCCATCACCCAACTGGTAGCTGTAATTGCCCCCCCACGCCCATAGCGTGCCGTCGTTTTTCAGCGCGAAGGTGGTGATGTCGCCGGCGGCAATGGTTCGCACTCCCGACAGGCCCGGCACCTGCACCGGCAACAATCGATCCGTGGTGGTGCCATCGCCGATCTGGCCGTAGACGTTGGATCCCCAGGTCCACACCGTGCCGTCGGCCGCGAGCACCGCGCTATGCGAACCGCCCCCGGCAACGGCGCGTATCGACGGCAGTCCCGTCACCTTCTTTGGAGTGGAGCGCCCTGTGTAGCCCGTCGTACGCGTACCGTCACCCAGCTGTCCGTTATCGTTATGGCCCCAGGTCCACACGCTGCCATCGCCTGCCAGTGACATCGAATGTGTGGCGCCGGCGGCGATCGCCGTCATCGCCGCGAGACCCAGCACTTTTTGGGGCTTGAAATCATCCGGGCCCGCGCGATCGCCCAACTGGCTGGAAAAGTTGTCGCCCCATGCCCACACCGAGCCATCGTCCTTGCGCGCCAACGAATGGAGTGCGCCGGCCGCGATCTCCACGACGCGCCCCGGCGGGCCGAGATCGATCACGTTCACCGGTGAGGACCGGTTTACGAACTGGGTTCCATCGCCGAGTTGCCCGCAGCAGTTGTTACCCCAGGACAGCAGGCTGCCGTCGGTGTTGAGTACCAGGCTGTGCGCACCACCGGCGGCGATGGCAATTGCGCCCGAAGCGACAGCCTGTGCAGGCGTGGTGCGCAGCAGCCGCGCGCCGTTGCCGAGCTGGCCCGAGGTGTTGTCACCCCACGCGAGCACGCTGCCGTCATTTCGCAACGCCACGGTATGCAGGTCTCCGACCACGATCTGGCGGATGCCGCCGAGCCCCGCGAGCGGTGCGGGCAACTGGCGCGACAGATTGGTACCATCGCCCAGCTGCCCGTATTCGTTGTTTCCCCAGGCTGACACGCTGCCGTCGTTAAGCAACACCATGGTGTGCAGGAAACCGGTGGAAACGGCGGCGGCATTGACTAGACCCGGCAATGCCACGAAGGTCAGACGTTCGTCGTAGCTGCCATCGCCCAGTTCTGCATAGCCGTTGCTGCCCCACGTGATCAACGTGCCGTCGGGCCGTATCGCCATGCTGTGGCCGAATCCGGCGGCAATCCGCGCCACTCCGGAGACCCCGGTCACCTGCGATGGCACCACGCGATCCGACGTGCCGCCGTCGCCCACCGGTCCCGCGCCCCAGGCCCACACAGTGCCGTCTGCCTTGCGGACCACGCTGTGCTCGCCACCGGCGCTGATCTCGACCACGCCAGCCAGACCTGACACGGTCAGGCGCGCAGTGCGGCCGGTATAGGGATCGGTCTTGCTGCCATCGGCCAACTGGCCACGGTCATTGCCGCCCCAGGTCAGCACGGTTCCATCGCGTTGCAGTGCCAGCGTGTGCCGGCCGCCCGGCGAGATATCGGTGACGTTATCGAGGCCGGAGAGGCGCACCGGTGTGTTCTGTCCTTGATATGTGCCGTCGCCCAGTTGCCCTGATGAATTCGCTCCCCAGGCCCAGTAGGCGCCGTCGCGCGTGCGCGCGAAGTTGTGCGCGCCGTTGGCCCAGATGCGTTCAACATTTGCCAGCCCCGACACCGGCACCGGATTGGAGCGGTTGAGGTTGCTGCCGTCACCCAGCTGGCCGTCGTAGTTGTTGCCCCAGGCGATCACGCTGCCGTCGGCCTTGAGTGCGATCACGTGCGAATAGCCGGCGGCGATGGCGACGATGCCGGTGGCGCCGGCCACCACCACTGGCGAAGAGGAATTGAGCTTGCGACCCGCTGCGAGTTGGCCGGAGGCGTCATTACCCCAGGCGAGCACGGAACCGTCTGCGCGCAAGGCGAGGCTGTGGCTGCCGCCGGCGCTGACCGCCGGCGTGGCGCCGTACGCAAACACAGGTGCGAGGCCAAGCAGCCATCCGGCGAACAGACGACGCCAGCGATATGCCACCATGGTTGCCATCGCGTACCGGCTCAGCCCGAGCATTCTGGGTGCCTCCAACGTTGAAGACGCGGCTAGTCTACCTGTGAACCGCGGCGGCGGTGCGCCTTCGCGGGCGGAGGATTATCGCGACCCCAGCAGGAACTGCAGCGGCGCTTCGAGGCGCGCGGCCCAGGACTTTTCGTCATGGTCAGCGCCCTCGATCACTACCGACTGCCAGTTGGCCGACGTGTAGCCTTTCTCGGCTACGATCTGATCAAACAGGGACTGATAAATGTCGTAGGCACCATCGAGGCCGGCCGTGCCGCGATCCATGTACAGCCGGTGGGTGGCGGCCGGCGGCAATCGACCGCGCAGGTGGTTGAATAGAGCCAGCGGCAGTTCGGCATTTCGCAGCTGCGGTGGCCGTCCCCATGCGGTCGGCCGACCCACCCAATGCGTGGACAGGCAGGCGGCGGCCCCGAAAATACCTGGGTACTCGGTGAGCGCATACAGCGAGATCAAGCCACCCATGCTCGAACCCATGACGGCGGTGTGTGCAGGACCGGTGTGCGTGGAGTAGCGGCGGTCAATCTCCGGCTTGAGTTCTTCGACCAGGAATCGCAGGTAGTCGTCGGCACGCGAGCGACCGAGCTGCGCACGCTCCACATAATCGCGTCGTACCGGCTCCGTGGCGAGTGCCAGCGCCTTTTCGGGAAAATACTCGGCATAGCGGTGTTTGCCGGTGTTCCAGACACCCACGACGATGGTGTCGGAAACCCGCCCTTCGCGCAACAGCCGGCTCATCGTCATATCCACCCGCCACGCCTGCTTGTTCCAGGTGACGTCCGGATCATAGAGCATCTGGCCGTCCTGCATGTACAGCACCCGGTAGCGTTTGGCCTGGCTGTAGTCCGGCGGAAGCCATACGTCGATATGGCGCGCTTCGACAAACCGGGACGGAAAGCTCTCCAGCCGCTCGAGTGTACCGGCCTGCACCTTCGGCAGAGGCTGCGACTGGGCGTAAGTCGGCGACATAAACATTGACGGCAGCGCAATGCACCAGCCGGCTACCGCCAGCCGCCCAAATAAAAAACTCCAGCATTGGCGCGCCTTCCGGGGCAAAAATGCCCGGAGAGGCGCGCCAATGCTGGAGTTTGACGTCAGGGGCCTCGCCGGCTTGTCAGGGCGACGGCGGAGATCAGTTGCCCTTGATGCCCACCGTGTTGCCGATCGAGCGTACCGGCTCGTCAGCTTTGTCCGGCGCTGTCGACTTCACGTAACGATCGGTGGTCTTGGTGGGGATGCGGCTGCCAAGGTGCGTGGTCTTTTCATCGACAGCTTCGATGCTCTTGGACGCGGTCTTGCCCTGCGCACCGGCGGGGGTATCGGTGCTGGCACAGCCAGCCACACCGGCGGCGAAGCCCAATGCAACCAGTGTGGACACAGCGGATTTGATCAATTTGTCTTGCATGGCAATCTCCTGAATTTCATTCCATATGATGACGGGCGGCAATGGTTCGACACCAATACCCGAAGGTCGTTCACCCATCGTACCAGAAGAAGTCAGGGCAGACGAAGGGCGCATTGTCCGATGGCGCGAGGGTTTTTTTTGCGCTGGCTCAAGTAGGGCCACTGCTCACCGCGGCAAACTGGCGTAACCGGGCTTTGTCCGGTGCCGTACAAACCCGCGCGCCCGGGTATCCGCACCCGTGGTTCCGGTGCCGGGTGTACTGCCATGCATGTTCGTTTCCAGGATTGCATCAATGTATTTTCAGTCGTCGCAGTTGCCGGACATCACGGCCCGTTTACAGC
>CAYSKY010000149.1:0-2728 GCA_964431425.1 uncultured Burkholderiales bacterium | reverse complement strand
CGCTTCTGCAATCCTGCCGTGAACAGGGCTTGCGGGTGTTTGGCGGGATATTTCCGGCGTTGATTCACGACGGCATCCGGCATGACAGCGGCTTGGTGGCTATCCCCCTGCCGGCCGGCAGCCAGGTTGTATCCGGCCACACCTCCCAGTCCCGATGCGATTGGCTTCGCGGCCTGCCCGCCGTGGTGGAGGCGCGGGATAGCAGCGTCATCATCCTGACCGACTGCATGGCACCCAACATCTCCGGCCTGCTTGAGCAGGTTTACGATCACTTTGGCAATGCCGCCAGCTACGTCGGCGGGGGTGCCGGATTTCATGACCTTCGGCGGGCACCCTGCATATTCACCGAGCAGGGCCTGCTGCCCGATGCCGCGGTAGTCGCCCTGACCCCGGAAACGACCAGCGTGGGCGCCCGTCACGGCTGGCAGCGCATGAGCGGGCCCTTTGTCGCTTCCCGCACTGAGGGAAACATCATCCACGAACTCAACTGGGAGCCCGCCGGCGAGTTCTACCGCCGCCAGGTGGCCGCACTCAATCCGGCGCTGACGGGACTGCCGATTTTCCCCGATGTGGCGGCGGCCTATCCCCTCACCATTGCCAAGGAGGGTGGCGAAGACGTGGTGCGCGATCCGATTCGCATCGATGATGCCGGCCGGCTGGTGGTCCTGTCGGATGTTCAGGAAAACGCAGTCATGTATCTCGGGTTTGCGGAGCCGGACGCCGTCGTGGCCGCAGCCGGCCGCGCCGTGGCAGACCTGACCGTTGAGGGCGCCATCAGCCGCTGCGTCATATTCGACTGCTATTCGCGCTCCATGATGCTGGGCGCGGATTTCACCCGGGAGTTGCAATTCGCCGGCGGGCAGTTGTCATCGCTGACGGCGGTCAAACCAGACGGAGTGCTGGCCATGGGCGAGATTGCCTCCAACGGTAAGGGCAACCTTGAGTTTTACAACAAGACCTTTGTAGTCGCGGCAACGGCAGGTTGATCCATGGACCCGGTCCACAGCCCCGCAATCACCGAGGACCTGCTGCTGCTGTATGAACTTTCCCTCGCGGTCGGGCAGTCCCTGGACGCCCCCGCAACCTGCAGGGATTTCATCCGCATCCTCATGGCGAGGCGAAATCTCGACGGCGCTTACGTGTGGTGGCTGGCACCGTTGCAGGAAGGCGGTAATGAGCGCCATCTCGAATTGCTCGACGGCATGCCGAAATGCGCTGCCGTGGCTGCCGATCCGGATGCAGCCAGGACGATATGGGGACTCGTCCGCGACGGCCAGCCGGTCGTTGTGGACGCAGGCTCCCCGTCTGCTGCGACCATCGGCGTCAGGCCTGGCGGAAGCTGCCTGTTGTTCCCGCTGGCTGACGAAGGCGTGCTGCAACTGAATTCAGCGTCGGCGGCGGTGTTCACGCCGCGTACGGTTGGCCAGCTTCGGACTGTGGTCTCCAAGCTGGCCAATGCCATCCGCGGCGGGCTGGCCCACGCGCGGCTGAAGGCCTCGGAAGCGGCACTGCGGGCGGCGGAACAGAAGCTGATGACGATCCTCGACAACGTGGACGCGCACATTTACCTGAAAGATCCCTGCGGCCGGTATGTTTTCGCCAACCGCCGCACCCGCGAGTTGCTGGGGAGGCCGGCGGCCGCCACCCTCGGGCAGAGCGACGAGGCTTTCTTCGATACCGCAACCGCGGACAACATACGCCGCAATGACCAGCGCGTACTGAACGCCGGCGAGGTGCTGCTGATCGAAGAGACCAACCGGATCGCGGCGACGGGTGAAACCGCGGTTTTCCAGTCCACCAAGCTGCCGCTGCGCGATGAGGATGGCACCATCTACGCGCTGTGCGGCATCTCGATGGATGTCACCGAACGCAAGGCGGCCGAACGCGCGCTGGCCGAACGCGAACAGCAACTGCGTACGCTGATCGAGGCGGTGCCCGACAGCATCCAGTTCAAGGATGGTGACGGGCGCTGGCTGGTGGCGAACTCGGTGTGCCTGCAACTGTTTGGCCTGGAGGGCAGGCAATGGCAGGGATTCAACGACGCCGAACTGGGTGCGATGTATCCTCAAATCGGCGCCGTCCTGGCCGCATGCGCCGTCAGCGACGAGCAGGCCTGGCAATCGGGTGGCCCGCTCAGAACCGAAGAGCCGATTGTGTTGCCGGGCGGCGGGAAACGTCACGCAGAAGCCATCAAGGTTCCGCTGTTCGATGCCGCGGGGCGGCGTCACGCCCTGGTGGTGGTGGGCCGCGACGTTACGGAGCGCAAGGCAGCGGAAGTGGCGCTGGCTGATTCCCACAACCTGCTGCGCACCATTATCGACACGGCGCCGATCCGCGTGTTCTGGAAAGACACCAGCCTGCGTTACCTGGGAGGCAACCCCGCATTTGCCAGGGATGCGGGACTGGCCGACGCAGCGGCACTGGCCGGCAAGGATGATTTCGAGCTGACCTGGAAAGACCAGGCCGGTTTGTACCGCGCGGATGACCTCCGCATTCTCGAATCAGGCATACCCAAACTGTCATTTGATGAACCGCAGACCACGCCGGACGGCGGCACAATCTGGCTGCGAACGTCAAAGGTGCCGCTGCGCAATTCGCAGCAGCAGGTGATCGGCGTGCTCGGCGTGTACGAAGACATCACCCCGAGGAAAATGGCCGAGGAAGCGCTGCGCCGCGCAGAGGCGCAATCGAACCAGCTGGCTTCCATGCTGCGCCTGTTGTGTGACAA
>CAYSKY010000148.1:0-7332 GCA_964431425.1 uncultured Burkholderiales bacterium | reverse complement strand
GTCCTACGGCCAGTCGGTGAAGCTGCGGCTCACCCGCGACGAGTTTCACGCCATGACCGAGGGCCTAGTGCATCGCACCCTGCAGCCGGTGAAAAAGGCGCTGCGTGATGCGAAGCTCTCCGTGGATGAAATTGACGGCGTGGTGATGGTGGGCGGTGCCACCCGCATGCCGCACGTACAGGCGGCCGTCGAAAAACTGTTCGGCAAGAAACCTCTGAATAATCTTGATCCCGACAAGGTGGTCGCGCTCGGCGCGGCAATACAGGCCAATGTGCTGGCGGGCAACCGCAGCGGTGACGATATGCTGCTGCTGGATGTCATCCCGCTGTCGCTGGGCCTGGAAACCATGGGAGGGCTGGTAGAGAAGGTCATACCGCGCAATGCCACCATCCCGGTCGCGCGTGCGCAGGAGTTCACCACCTTCAAGGATGGCCAGACCGCCATGGCGATTCATGTGGTGCAGGGCGAGCGGGAATTCGTGAAGGATTGCCGCTCGCTGGCGCGTTTCGAACTGCGGGGTATTCCGCACATGGTGGCCGGAGCGGCCCGCATCCAGGACATGTTCCAGGAGGATGCCGACGGTCTGCTGGAAGTGACCGCGCGGGAGGCGACCAGCGGTGCGATCACCCATGTTGAAGTGAAGCCCTCGTATGGCCTGACCGACGTCGAGATCGCCGAGATGCTCAAGGCCGGTTTTCGGCACGCGCAGGAAGACGTGGAATCGCGCGCACTCGCCGAGCAGCGCGTGGAAGCGATGCGCACCATCGAGGCGGTCGATGCCGCACTGGCGAAGGATGGTCGCGAGTTGCTCGATGCCGCGGAACGCGCGGCCATTGATGAAGCGATGTCGGCCCTGCGCCTGCACATGCAGGGCAATGATCACCGGCGCGTAAAGAGCGCAATTGAAGCGTTGGCTGCCACCACGGAAAATTTCGCCGCTCGCCGGATGGATCAGAGCATTGGCAACGCGCTGCGCGGCAAAAAACTGGAAGAAGTGAAACTGTCATGACGCAAGTAACTGTACTGCCCCACGAAAAGCTTTGTCCGCAGGGCGTGACGTTCGATGCCCCGGAAGGCCAGACCCTTTGCGATGCCCTTTTGGCGAACGGAATTGCCATCGAACATGCCTGCGAAAAATCCTGCGCGTGCACCACATGCCACGTGGTGATCAAGGCGGGCCTGGATTCGCTGGACGAAGCCGAGGAAAAGGAAGAAGACATGCTCGATATGGCCTGGGGCCTGACACCGCAATCGCGCCTGTCCTGTCAGGCCAGGGTCCGCACTGAGGCGCTGGTAGTCGAGATTCCGAAATACACCATCAATCACGCCCGCGAAAATCACTGAGCCCATTGATCATGAAGTGGACCGACAGCCTTGAAATCGCCATCCAGCTTGCCGATGCGCATCCGGAAGTTGATCCGAAAACCATCAGGTTCACCGACCTGCGTGAATGGGTGATGGTGCTGCCGGAATTCGATGACGTGCCGGAGCGCTGCGGGGAAAAGATCCTTGAGGCAATCCAGATGGCCTGGATTGACGAAGTGGCGTAGCCGCAAACTCGTCGAGCGCAGTGCGTTGCAGCAGCGTGGTTCGCATCCTGAAGGCACAAAAAATTAGGGGTGACCTTTCGATCACCCCTCAAGGCGCACTCTCGAACACTCGTGGAGGAGAACCTTCGCTTTCGGGGACCTATCCGATCGCAAAGCGCCCAGGGAGGAGGGGCGATCCACAAGCATTCGAGGATATATGAGCAACCAGCATGCCAACAACTGCATCCTGTTTAAAATCAATGAGTTGCAGATTTCTAACGACGTTGATTTCCACGATCTGTAAAGATTTTTTGTCGCCAATTGGCGACGCCGCCGCCGCAATTTGTTAAGTGTTTGATTTAATGGGTTTTGGGGTGTCTCTATTCGGCGACGTTGGGTTGTATCTGGGTGACGCAAAAGTGGGGTGTTTACACCCCTATGCGTCGGTCGCCTTGAAGTGGGCTGCTTCGATTCCATGGCGCTGGAGCAGCTTGTAAAACTCGGTGCGATTGCGCTTCGCCAGCTTCGCGGCCTGCGTGACGCTTCCTTGGGTGAGTTTGAGCAGACGGGTGAGGTAGTCGTATTCAAACCGACGACGCGCCTCTTCGAATGAGTCGATGCGCTGCATTTCCAGCTGCATGGCCTGCTCGACAATTTTGGTGGAGACGATCTCGCCGCCACTGAGCGCGACTACCTGCTCTGCCACGTTGTACAACTGGCGGATGTTGCCGGGCCAGGGGGCGGCGATGAGCATTTCCATGGCATCCGGAGAGAAGGCATTCACTTCTTTTTGATACTGCGACGACAAGCGTTTGAGAAAATGCGCGAGCAGCAGCGGGATGTCTTCGCGGCGTTCACGCAGCGCCGGCAGCTTTAGCGTGACGACGTTCAGTCGGTAGTACAGATCTTCGCGAAATGACCCGTCAGCTTTGGCCTGGTTGAGGTCACGATGGCTTGCGGAGATCACACGCACGTCGATGGGAATATTTTTGGTGGAACCCACCGGCCGTATCTCGCGGGCTTCAAGCGCCCGCAGCAGTTTTACCTGCAGCGCCACCGGCATATCGCCGATTTCATCGAGCAGCAAGGTGCCGGTATCGGCTTCGATGAACAAGCCGGGATGGTCGCTGGTGGCGCCGGTGAAGGCCCCCTTCTTGTGACCGAACAGTTCCGACTCCAGCAGGGTTTCGGGAATCGCGCCGCAGTTGATGGCGACGAAGGGCCTGTCGCTGCGGCGGCTGGCATTGTGCAAGGCGCGCGCCAGCAATTCCTTGCCGGTGCCGCTCTCACCCTGGATGAGAATGCTGGCTTCGCCTTGCGCCACGCGTTCGGTGCGCAGCAGAAGGTCTTCCATCAGGGGGCTCTTGGTGATGATTTCCTCGCGCCAGCTTTGGTCGAACCTGCCGCCGCCGCCCGCCTTGCCGGCGTTGCCGTGCAAGGTAAGTGCGCGATGTACCTGGGTGAGCAGTTCGTTGGCGTCGTACGGCTTGGTGAGATAGCCAAACACGCCTTCGCGCGTGGCCGCCACGGCATCCGGAATGGTGCCGTGGGCGGTGAGAATGATGACTGGAAGGCCGGTGTGGCGGCGCTCGATCTCATGGAACAACGCCATGCCATCCAGCCCCGCCATGCGCAAATCGGTAACGACCAGATCCGGTCGCTCGGCGGCCGCCATCGACAAGGCCTGCTCGCCGCTGGTGGCGGTCATTACCTGATAGCCGCTGGCTTTCAGGCGCAGTGACAGCAACTTGAGGATATCGGCGTCGTCATCAACCAATAAAAGGTTGCCCTTGACTACTTTGGCGGGCGCTGCGGGTGAGGGGGCGATGCTGAGACTCATTTGGGCTCCGTTCGGCGGTTGACACTGCGGTCGATCGACTTGAGCGCGGACAGCTTGGCTTCCAACTCGTCGATCCTGGCGCGCAGTGCGCGATTTTCGGCCTCGCGGGTGTCATCCCGGCGGGCCTGTCCCGCTTTTACTTGCAATTCCCGTACCTGATCACGCAGGCGCCGGCGTTCCGCGGCCGCGCCGTGCAGAAGCAGTGCCAGCGATTTCAATTCCACGTCGGCGGCGGGCGCATTCACCACCAGCGGTTCCAGCACGGCCATGATTTCCGCGTCTTCCTGGAGACCGGACGCGGCACTGACCGACAGGGCCATCGCATATTTGATGCGTGCAAAGTCGGTTCGTTCACGTGCTGCAATGGCCTTGAGCGACTCGCGGTCCAGGGCGGCATCGCGGGAATCGTACCGGCGGAGTTTGGCAGCATAAGACAACAACTGCTCGGCTTCCGAAGGCGGGGCGGGCTGCACCAGCACACGCGGCTCCAGTGGTGGGCCGGCGTGCCGCGGCAGCGTGCAGGCTCCCGGCAGCAGGGCCAGTGCGGCGAGGCCAAAGACCGGCATTCGCGCTTTCACGCGGAACCTCCCTTTGGCAGAATGACGCGAAAGTGCGCGCCGCTGCCGGCAAGTGCCTTGACCGAGCCGCGATGCATCTCGACGTAGTCGCGCACGATGGCGAGGCCCAGTCCAGTGCCTTTCGCACCCGGGTGGGTGGCGTTCTTGCCGCGATAGAACGGATCAAACACACGGTCGCGATCCTCATCCGGAATGCCGGGGCCGTTATCGATGACTTCGATCACGGCGTTGTCCTTGTAACGCCCCAGGCGGATGACGATGGTGCCGCCGACAGGTGAATACTTGATGGCATTGGAAAGCAGGTTGTCGACCACCACCCGCAGTTTCTCCGGGTCGCCCTGAAATGAAGTTTTCTCGCATTCCCGCTCCACAGTCAGCGATTTGGCGACGATGGCGATCTTCTGCATGTCGATCACCTTGTCGATCAAATCCTTGAGTTGCAGCGGCCGTGTTTCCAGCGCCACCTTGCGGTCGAGTCTGTCGGCCGACTGGGTTTGTGAGTAGGTGAGCAGATCCTGGATCAACTTTTCCAGCGTGAGCGAATTCTGGGTGAGGATCTGCGCCACCTCGCGCTGTTCATCATTGAGCTTGCCCAATACACCGTCACTCAGCAGGTCGGATCCTTCACGCAAGGCGGTCAGAGGTGTCTTCAGTTCGTGCGACACATGCTGGAAGAAGCGTGTCTTCTGGTCCTCGAGCGAAATCAGCCGTTGCCGCAACCAGTCAAGCTGGCTGCCCAGCATTTCAATGTCGTGTGGCCCGGAAACCACGATGCGCTTGGCCAGCTTGCCCTCGCCAAGGCGGTGGATGGCGGCGTCAAGGTCGCGGATAGGCCGCGCCAGCAGATAAGTAAAACCCGCGATCAACAGGAGTGCCGAGGGCACCATCGCGAGTAACTGCCAGTAGACCTGGTTTTGCGACTTGGCGGCTGAGGTCTTCAAGGCGTCGACTTCCTGAGCGATCAACTGGCTGGCCAGTGCATTCAATGCCTGGGTGCGCTGTGAAAGATCAGCAAAGTCGCGTTCGAGCTGCTTTGCGAAATCGGGGGAGGCTGGCCGGGTGGTGAGCGCAGTGAAAATGACGCTCTCCTTGGCCTGTATCTGGTCTGCCGCGGTGCGCATGTCTGGCGAAAGAGGTAGCGCCATGAACTCTGCCTGGGACTTCAAAAAGCTCTCCCGCGACTGCTTGTAGGTCTCTATCAGGTCGCGGTCGCCGGAGACGGCATAAAAACGGGCCGAGCGTTCCATTGCCAGCGTCGTGGAGGCGAGTTGTCGGGCATCCTGGGTGGCCGAGGCGGCATTTTGCACTGCCTTTTGGCTTTGTCGGGACAACCGCTCTATTGACCATGCATTTGAAACCAGGCCGGCAATCAGGGGCAGCGCGACAATCATGAATCCCACCAGCAGCAATGCGAGGAACGATCGCGGATAGCGCAGTTCCATGATGGGTTTATCGGTCGGCATCGGTTGAGTGCAATGATATTTGGGGTGCTGGAAGGTTGCCGGCGGCTTGAGGTACAGCAAACGATATGCCACTTAAAGCCCGAAAACCGCCGGGCGCCCACTATAGCAATGATAAAATCGACGGACACTTTATGCAGGAGCAGCACATGGCCATGTACGAATCCGACATCACGGTCTTTTTGCGTGACCTCATGGAAAAGAATCCCGGACTGAAGGAGCAGCAGCAAAAGAATCGTGCGCTGCTTTGGGATCGGAAAGTCAATTTCGCCGAGGCTCGCCAGCAACAGGAGTCAGAGGCGCCCAAAGCGCCCTACGCGTATTTCCCGTTGCCCAAAGCGGACTAGCCTTCGGCTTCCACCCAGACGCAGGGCCAAACTCCAGCATTGGCGCGCCTTCCAGGCCATTTTTGCCCGGGAAGGCGCGCCAATGCTGGAGTTTCACTTTCAAGTTCTCTCGAACAGCGCCAGGATCCCGGAAAGGCCGACGTGATTGAGGGCCACCATAGCCCTGGCCTGTACCACCGGCTTGGCGTGGTAGGCGACCGACAAACCCGCCTCCGCCATCATCAACAGGTCGTTTGCCCCATCACCCACCGCGATGCACTGTTGCGGAGACAGTCCAAGGGTTGCTGCGGTCTCGCGCAGATGGCGCGCCTTCGCCGCGGCATCGCATAGGTCCCCCAACACGCGACCAGTCAGGCGTCCATCAACGATTTCGAGGGTGTTCGAATGGGCGAAATCGAGTCCCAGTTGGGTTTGCAGGCGCCCGGTGAAGAAGGTGAATCCGCCGGACACAAGCAACAGTCGTATCCCCGCCTGCCTTGCGGCCGTGATGAGTGCCGTTGCGCCCGGTGAGAGTTTCAGGCGCTCTTCAAATACGCGTGACAACGCCGACTCCGGCAAGTCCTTCAACAAGGCCACGCGCTGCCGCAGGCTTTCCGGCCAGTCGATCTCGCCACGCATGGCGCTCTCGGTAACAGCGGCTACTTCGGCCTTGCGGCCGGCGAAATCGGCGATTTCGTCGATGCATTCAATCGTCACCAACGTGGAATCCATATCCATGGCGATCAGCCCGATGCTGCTGAGCGGGCGACTGCCATCCACCAATGCGAAGTCCAGTTGCGCCGCCTCGCAGCGTTGCCGGATGGCGTCCAGTACGTCGACGTGCGCGTCAGCCAAGCGGAAGGCATCATGGGACACATGATCAATGCGGGCGATACCGGAAGCACCGGCAAGGGCATGCAACGCCTTCAGGTCGGTGGTCGCGACATCCTCACCTTGGATGATGAGGTCCGTCATGCGGCGGCCTTGGCGGGAGCCGGCGCGAGTTCGCGCAGAATGAGTTTGATTTCGGTAACGCGGTCGCGCACGCCGGCGACCGGCTTCTCGATGCGCAGTTTGTCCTGGCCGGCGAGTTTGTAGTGACGGCGCGACTGCACCAGCTGGATCACGCGTTGAGGGTTGATCGGTGTGTCCGGCCCGAACTGAACGATGATTGCCTGCGGGCTGGCGTCAATTTTCAGCAGGTCCAGCGGCTTGCCCAGAATCCGCAGGCGGTGGGAATCTGCGAGCGTTTGTGTGGGCTCGGGCATCAGGCCGAAGCGGTCGATCAGCTCTTCCTGCAACTGGTCGAGTTCGTCCTCACTGCCGCTGTTGGCCAACCGCTTGTAGATCACAAGACGCTCGTGCACATCGCCGCAATAGCTCTCCGGCAGCAGGGCCGGCGTGTGCAGGTTGATTTCGGTGGCGACGTTGAGCGGCTTCATCAGGTCGGGTTCCTTGCCGGCCTTGAGCGACTTCACGGCGGTGTTCAGCATCTCGGTGTAGAGCGTGAAGCCGATGTCCTGGATGCCGCCGGACTGCGAGTCACCGAGCACTTCGCCAGCGCCGCGGATTTCCAGATCGTGCATGGCGAGGTAGAAG
>CAYSKY010000147.1:0-7348 GCA_964431425.1 uncultured Burkholderiales bacterium | reverse complement strand
AATTCGCCTTCGATTTCCGGCGTGGCTTCGGCCAGCGACTTGCCCTTTTCGGGGCGCACATCGGTCACCAGGATGATGTGGTAGCCGAAGTCGGAAAGCACCGGGCCGACGATATCGCCCTTGGCGGCCTTGAACGCGGCCTCTTCAAAGGGCTTGACCATCATGCCTTTGCCGAAAAAGCCCAGATCTCCACCGTTGGTGGCGGAACCGGTGTCCTGCGAATTTTTCTTGGCCAGGTCAGCAAAGGCCTTCGGATTCTTTTTCACCTGCGCGTAGAGGTCGTCCGCCTTGGCCTTGGCGGCGGCCCTTACATCGTCCTTGGCATCCTTGGCGGCATTGATCAGGATGTGGCTGGCCTTGCGCTCTTCTTTTTGCACAAAGCGCGCCGCATTGGCCTCGTAAAAGGTCTTGATCTCTTCAGCAGGCACCTGCACGGTCGGCGTCAGCGCCTCCGCGGACAACTCCACATACTCGGCGCGCGCCATTTCCGGAATGCTGTAGGCGGCCTGGTTCTGGTCGTAGTCGGCCTTGATCAGTTCCGGGGTGATCTTCACCTTGTCGCTGAATTGCTCGGGGGTGATGTTGACCATGGCGATTTCGCGGGCCTGCTCCGAAGCCTTGATGAAGCCTTCCACACTGGTCTTGGCAACGATGCCGGTGTTGGCAATGCTGCTTGCAAACTGCTGGCGCTCCAGGTCCTTGCGCAGGGCGTTCTCGAACGACAGTGCCGAGTTGCCACTGGCCTGCAGGTAGGTCGCGTAACGTGCCTGCGAGAACTGGCCGTTGTCCTGGAAGGTCGGTTCATTGGCAATACGGTCGCGCAGGGCCGCGTCGCTGATTTTCACGCCGGCTGTCTGCGAGGCGGTGGCAAACAGACGCTGGTCGATCAGCTGGTCCAGGATGGTCTTGCGCATTTCCGGGTTATCCATGATGGACGCGTCGATCTGCCCGCCGAACTGCTGCTTGAACTGGTCCAGCTGGCGGCGCACCGCTTCGTTGAACTCTGCCGAACTGATGCTTTCGGACCCGACCGTGGCAATGGCATCCTTGCCGGTGGGATTACGCACATAGGACTCAATCCCCCACAGCGCAAACGGCACGGAGATGACGATGAGAATGAGTTTGGCAAGCCAGGTCTGGGCTGCTTGGCGAATTGTTTCGAGCATGGAATGGTCTTGATCTGGAAGGGAAAAACGCGGCCGGCAGGGGGCACGCGGAACGCGCGATTCTACCCCAAATCAGCGCTTCCCCGCCATGTGGACGACGCTTTGGCACCCCATTTAAAACGCGCACAGGCCGCAACCCTGCGGGTAGTGCCAGGCCTATTCTGGCTTGTGAAGCCCTGGCTCGCCCAAAGCCCCGGCTACAGAAACGTCATGCCATTGGTTCGGGCGTAGCGAGGCAGGTTCGGGAACACCGTGGACAGTTCCCCCGTGGTCGCGCCCATCCACCGGGCGAAGGTGGCGCCGTATTCCTCCACCGATGTGACCGGCAACAGCCTGCCCTGCCCTACGTCGCTGGGACCATTCAAGGCGACCGCGGGAAATTCCGAGCCGGCGGCCGTGCCCCCATAGAACGTACCGCCATTCACTGCACCGCCCAACGCGAAGTAATGGCCGCCCCAACCGTGATCCGACCCGGCACCGTTGGAGGTCAGCGTCCGGCCGAAGTCGGACATGGTGAAACTGGTGACGTTGTTGGCAATGCCTTGCGACACCGTCCAGTTGTAAAACCAGGTCAACGCCTGGTCGAGTTGCTTCAGCAGATCGGCATGCAGACCGCTCAGGATCGGGGTGGTGGCGTTGTTCGAGTTTTTGAACTGGTCGCCGTGATTGTCGAAACCACCCAGCGAGACGAAAAATATCTGCCGCTTGACGCCCAGTGAATTGCGCGCCGCAATCAGGTTTGCCACCGAGCGCAGCTGCCCGGCCAGACGATTGGCCTGTGTGGTGCCCGATGAATTGACAAAGGTGGTGGGCGGCGCGGGACTGATGGCGAACTTTTCCGACACGTTGCCCGACGCGTCCTTGATCGGATTGCCGGTGGCATCAAGGTTGTAGAGCACCCCATTGACGAACTCACTGGTGGACAGCGCGCGCGCGCCCATGTCGCCCCACTGGTCTTCGAGTACATTGCCGCGCAGCAAGTTGAGCTGGCTTTCGAAGGCCGCCTGCGGGTTGGGCCGGGAGGCCGAATAGTTGTCCCAATCCCGGTAGGCGCGCAAGCGCCGCACGATGGTGCTCTTGTTGTTGTTCCAGCCGGACACCGCATACGACACCGCGTTGTCACCCTTCTGCAGGAGATTCTGCCCGGCGGCGGTAATGGATACCGACACCTGGCTGTTGCCGTTGGCAGACTCGATGAGGTCGCCCAAGCGCCCGCCCCAGCCGGTCAGCGCCGGATAATCCGCGCGGCCGGTCTGCCAGTGACTCTGCATGTCCGAGTGGGAAAACAACTGCGGGGGGTTGTTCACATTGGCCCGGTACTGTGCCAGCGTGGTGGGCTGCAGCAGCACCCCCGCGTTCGGAATCGCCGCCAGCTTGCGATCGGTGTTGAAGATGTTGGCGAGGCCCGTCATGCTGGGATGAAAGCCGAACGAACGGCCCGCCAGGCCCGCGCTCACCGGAATGGCAGATACCGAGGGGATGGCGAGGTTGCCGCGCCCCGCTGCGTAGCCGGCGTATTCGGCACCCAGCGGAATGATCATGTTCTGTGAATCGTTGCCGCCGAACAGAAAGACGCAAACCAGCGCCTTGTAATCGTTGAACGGCCCGGCGGCGTAGGCTGCCTGCATCAGGCTGCCCATCATCGGCGTACCCGCGGCGGCGGCCATCACCTTCAGGAAGCGGCGCCGGTCTTTGTGGAGGTCAAAGGATTGCATCGTCGCGTTCCTATTTCTGGATGGAATATTCGGGTGAATTGAGGATCAGCCACAACACCGTCTTGAACCGTTCGGTGGCCTGGGTGGCGGCGTTGCTATCGGTGAGTTTGGTCGCCACATCGATCAGCTGGTTGCGGAACTGGGCACTGATGCCCGCCGAGAGCAGAGTCACGCTCATGGCATCCACCATCGCAGCCGGATTGGTTGCCAGTGCGATATAGCCGTCGTACACGGGCTTAAGCCAGTTGTTGGGATCGGTCGCACCGGCATTGAAGCCGCCGACGATGCCGTATTTGCTGAAGTCCATGAACCCGGAAATAGAAGCGCTGTTGGAGATCTCGAACTCCGGTCCCAGCAACTGCGCCTGCGCCAGCGGCCCCGAGGGCGAATAGTCCGGATGGTAGAAATTGAACACACTGGGTGCATGCATCGGGCTCTGGCCCAGCGAATCCGAGCCGCCCAGATCGTAGATGCTGCTGTAGTACCCGCCCGCCATGCGTGCACCGAACGCGCGGTGCATGTGGGTGAAACGCATCACCGGCTCTCGCAGCTTGCCAAAGCTGTTGGGCTGATTGCTGCGCGGTGCACGCGCCTCGGCGTCAAGCAGGATGGCGCGCAGCACCGCCTTCATGTCGCCGCGCACACCCGCGCCGTTGTTGTTGAAGGCCGCCGCCACCCGGCTCACATAGCCGCCGCTGGGATTGCTGGTCACGAGCCGCTGGATGAGTTGCTCGCCGATGAACGGACCGACGTTCGGGTGATTGAAGATGTTGTCGATGACCGCATCCACATCCTGCATGGGCGTCTGGCCGGCCGGCACGCTCTGGCTGTGCGAGGTGGAACCCGGGTAGGTCAGCAGGGTCTTGGCGCCGGAATCATGCGCGCCACCGGTAATGTCGCGCGTGTTGTCAGCGGAACGGAAGGCGGCCGTCCAGGGTTCCATGGGCAATGACCAGGCGGTGCAGGCCTTGGCCGCGCTCGCGGCGTCGCTGGGGTACGGAACGTCCGGATACAGCCAGCGCCAGGTCTTGGTCTGGTCCTGTCCGGCAAAATGCCAGCCGGTCAGCGCACGCGCCACTTCCTGCGCCGTCTGCTCCGAATAGGTGTTGATCGCCTTGCCATTGCCGTCAAACTGCACCGACCCATCCTGGTTGAGCATTACCGTCCCGATGGCGAACAACTGCATCAACTCGCGCGCATAGTTCTCGCTCGGGATGGAATTGAGCACCGGATCCGCCTTGGCGCTGCCCTTCATGTCCAGGTACTCCCCCATGGCCGGGCTCAGCGTCACCCCCTTGAGGATGTCCTTGAAATTGCCGAATGCGTGGGTGCCCAGCAGATCTAGATAGGCGGCCGCACCGCAGGCCTGGTCGCCGATGGTGTTGTTGTTGAGGGAAATAACGACGATCTGCGATAACGCGTTCACCACCCGCTGCCGCAACTGGTCCGGAGACTCAAAGTACTGCTTCCAGATCGACGGCATCATCACCGCATAGGGCGCGGTCGGGTAGTTGATGTCATTACGCACGGTGGTCAGGTGCAGGGTCTGGGGCTGCGCGAATTGCTCGTCGAGATAGGCCGTCGCGGAGAGTGCCGCCACGCGGGTGATTTCCTCCGCTGTCGCGCCGAAGGTGGTCTGTGCCAGCAGGCGCGCTGCGTCGGCTTTGGCGTGCGCTGCCACCGGGACGTTGATGATCGGTGAATAGGCAAACGCCCCGCCGGTGGTGATGACCTTGGCACGCAGCGACGCCGGGCTTTCCACCGGGGGTGTCCATGCCAGCGCAAACGGGGCCGCCGTGTCTTCACCAAGCTTGCTCGCGCCATCGTAAAACTCGACCCGCGCGATGCTGCCGCCCCCGCCGATCGACGCCGTGGCACTCAATGTCGTGACCACACCGACCTGTGCCGCGGCCACAGCCCCGAGCGTGACCAACGGGGGGGGAATCAGTCCGGCCGACTGCCCGTTGCGCGCTTTGACCGTGGCGATATCGCTGGAATTGATGCTGCCGGACAAATTCACGTCATTGCGAAAATTCAGGCTGTTGGTCACCTGACCGGCGCGGGACTTGACCGTCGAGAGGTCGGCGCTGCCGACGTCCCGGCTGCCGTTGACATCGCCCGTCAGGAATGCCATCGCCGCCGTGGCATTTAGCACCCCGTTGACACCGGCAAGATCGATGCGCACGCGGGCATTGTCGGGAATGCCGGACAGGCTCACACGTACCTCGCTACCCGCGGCCGTGGTACTGGCGGTACCAATCGCCGCCCCGGAGACGTCAAACACCGACACGCTGCCGGCGGCCGAAATCGCCGCGTCAAAGCGGAACACCACCAGGTGTCCCGGTGCCGCCATGCGCGGCTCCACACTGACGGTTCCTGTGACGGGGACAGCCGGATCAATATCGACATTGAAGTCGCCAATGCCGGCATGGGGCTTCCGGGATTGCACCCCCGTGAGGGTGAGTGCAGTGGCCGGCAGCGCAACGCAAAGCGCCACGACTGTCAGCGCCAATCGGATTTTCTTGGTCATCGGGCGATCCAGCTGGGTCAATTTGGTTATGTCAGCAGAAAGCGTGCCACGGCGCAAACGCCTTGATTGGGCGGCAAAATCCTCGGCGATGCTTGGAAAACCGTCTCTGCCCGGCGACAGCAGCCGACGCAAATGGGCGAATTCCCACATCCCCGCGGCCGCCGTCAAGAACCGGAGCATTACTACAGGGATTCTGCCCCTGACGATTTCCTGCAATTGCCGTTTCGTACGAGCATGTTTTCAACGTCAAGCGGCAAACACGGCTATTATGTAGTTTTCCTACATTCCGAGAACGCGACTTGAGCTCAACGGCAACGATCCGGCAGCCGGCCTCAACCCGGCTTCAATACGTGGGTGCCTTTTTCGCTGTCGCCATGTTGCTTGGCGGTTGCGCGCTGGCGCCGGCAACGGGCACCGAGGGCGTGACTGGCCCCGATACCCGCCCCGTCCCGATGCGCGCCCCAGGCAGCCCGTTGCCCGAAGGCTGGCAACACGGCGCCTTCATGGAAATCTTCGTGCGTGCCTGGCGCGACAGCGATGGCGATGGCCATGGCGACCTGCGCGGCCTGACCCAAAGCCTCGATTACCTTCAAGACCTCGGCATCCGCGGCATCTGGCTCATGCCCATCACCCGCAACGCCGACCGTGACCACGGCTATGCGGTCACCGATTTTCGCGGCATCGACCCGGCCTACGGCACGCTGGATGATTTCGATGAACTGATCCGTGAAGCCCATCGGCGCGGCATCGGCATCATCATGGATTACGTCATCAATCACAGCGCCTCCGAGAACCCGCTGTTCAAGAGCGCCGTCGCGAGCCCCGAAAGCCGCTTCCGCGACTGGTATGTGTGGCGCAACCCCGCCCCCACCGGCTGGGACATCTGGGGCAAGAACCCATGGCACGCGTCGCCCACCGGCACTTATTTCGGCACCTTCGGTCCGCATATGCCGGATTTCAATCTGGAAAACCCGGCCGCCATGGCGTACCACATGGACAGCCTGCGTTTCTGGCTCAACCGCGGCCTGGACGGTTTTCGCCTCGATGCCGTCCCGCACCTGGTGGAGATCGACGCCAAGGACTGGAACGACCAGCCGGAAAGTTATGCGCTGATGGGCCAGATCAAAGCGCTGATGGACAGCTATCAGCGTCGCTACTCGGTGTGCGAAGCCACAGCCAGCCCGCAGCGCTGGGCAAAACCGTACATCTGCGGCAGCGCCTTCGCCTTCAAACTGGAGGCCGCCATCATCAAGGCCTCACGTGGTGATGCAACAGCCATCGCCGAAGTGGCCGCCTATTTCCGAACGGCACCCGCCGGCATGGCAACGTTCATTTCCAATCACGACCAGTTCGCCGGCGCGCGTCTGTGGGACCAGTTGCAGGGCGACGAGGCACGCTACCGCATGGTGGCCGCCACCTACCTGCTGCTGCCCGGAACCCCGTTCATTTATTTTGGCGAGGAAATCGGCATGGCGGGCGGCGCCGGCTTGACTTCCGATGCTGCCCTGCGATCACCCATGAGCTGGCGTGCCGACGCACGTACCGGCGGCTTCACCACCGGCATGCCGTTTCGCCCGCCATCGGCAAACGTACTGACCCACAATGCCGCCGCCCAGCAGGCCGACCCGCAGTCACTGCGTGCGTACTACAAGTCGGTCATTGCGCTGCGAAACCGCATGCCGTCCCTGTCACGCGGCCGCTACGAGCAGGCCGAATCCGACGCGGTCAGCCTGAGCTTCCAGCGGAACTTTGGCGAGGAGCGCACCCTGGTTGTTTTCAATTACGGTACCACCGCCATCGACCGCCGCCTGGGCGGGCTGCCGCCCGGTGCGCTGTTACGCGCGATCGGGCCCACGGGTAACGCCGATGCCGCCGTGAATGCACAGGGGGAATCCCGGATCAGCATGCCGCCGCAATCCTTTCGCGTGTTCCAGGTG
>CAYSKY010000146.1:0-7402 GCA_964431425.1 uncultured Burkholderiales bacterium | reverse complement strand
GCGCTGGGATCCATTGGAAGAGACCACGTTGTCACTTGATGCCGGCGAGAAGGACGGCCTTTTCGCCGTTACCGGGGCTGCCGGAGAAATCGAAATTGTCCAGGTCATCCGCTTGCCGGCGTGGTCGGCGCCATATGGCATAAACATCACGAGTTTCGCAGTCGGCGGCCTGGCGGATCCGGCACTGTTTTACCCAAAACTGGTGTTTCTTGATGCCGCCTTCAACAAGACGCGGGAGACCCGGCAAAGTGATTTTGTTTACCGCGGTGTAGGGGCGCAGGGCGGAATATCCGCCAACGTCTTTGTCAATGAACGCAATCGCGGCGAGGCTTACCTTGCCATATTCAGCGAAACCCGCGATGGCGTCAGGGAAGAGACCTCGGTCATGCAAACGGCGGGGGCGAGCCCGTTGATTGTCCCGGTCGGCCCGTATGTGGTTACGTGGATGGTACCAACGGGCGGAGCGGAACTTCCGAAAAAACTTCGCGCCCTTGCGGTTGGCCCGATGCGCATTCGCGTCACACCATACGGCACACGCTCAAAAGGGTGAACCGTCCGCGCTCAGGAACCGGCCGCTGATCCTGCGACCCGGTCGGATCTAGCGAACGCGGTTGCGCCCTTCGTTCTTGGCGCGGTAGAGCGCCGCGTCGGCTTCTGCAATCAGCGCGGCCACCGAACTGGCTTCGGTGGGCACGCGCGCGGCAACACCCAGGCTGATGGTGACTACCGGCGCCACGTTTGATGCCGGGTGCGGGATGGCCTTGATTTCGCACGCATGCCGCAGCCGCTCGGCGTGCGCCATGGCGGACTCCTGGTCCAGCCCGGGGATGAGGATGATGAATTCCTCGCCGCCGTAGCGCGCCGCAAAGTCGCCCGCGCGCCCGGCCGCGGTCTGGATGACGCGTGCCACGGCGATCAGGCACTTGTCGCCTTCCGGGTGGCCCAGTGTGTCGTTGTAGGCCTTGAAGTTGTCGATGTCGATGATGATGAGCGCCAGCGTGCTTTGCTGCCGCAGCGCGCGGCGCCATTCCATTTCCAGCATTTCGTCCAGCCGCCGGCGGTTGGCGAGGCCCGTCAGCGGATCGACAAACGAGAGGCTGGACAGATGCTGGTTGGCGAGCCGCAGCTCCTCGGTTTTTTCAGCGACCAGCCGCGTCATCTCGGCGTGGTGTTTGCGCAGCTGGTGGGTGCGCAGGCGGAACAGGCCCGCGCCGGCCGCCAGCAGGCCCAGCAGTGCCAGCGCCAAGAACCACGGCGTCTGGTAGAAGTGCGGCTGCACCACGATTGGCAGCGGCTCCGTCGCTTCACGCCATTGCTTGCCGTCAAACGACGCGGCCACGCGGAAGTTGTAGCGGCCATGCGGCAGCGCCGGGAACGAGGCTTCGTGGTTCTTGCCCGCTTCCACCCAGTCGTGGGTGATGCCTTCCATCTGATAACGAAAGCGTACGCGGTCCGCGTGCAGCAGCGTGCCGGCCGTGTAGCGGATGGACAGCGGGACTGAGCCCGGCGGCAGCACGATCTCCGGATCGGTTTTGCCGCGCGCACTGACCACGCCGTTGATCGATACCTCCTCCACCGCCACCATGGGGGGTTCCTCCGCACCGGGCAGGCGTGCGGGGTCCACGATCACCAGGCCCTTCAATGATGGCAACCACAGCCGGCCCTTGTCATCCAGTGTGCCGGCCGGCTGCAGGCCGCCGGCAAAGGTGGTGCTGCGCAACGCATCGCCCGGGCCAAAACCGGTCGAGGTTATCTTCGGCACCCGCCCCTCGGCAAAGGCATCGAGCTCGCTGCGCGCCACGCGGAAAAAGCCGCGGTTGCAGGTCATCCACAGATTGCCGCTCTTGTCTTCAAGGATCACCTGCACGATCGGGTCCCACAGGCCGTCGGCGGGACGGATCGCGCTCATCTTGCCGTCGCGCAGCCGGTTCATGCCTTCGCCATTGGTGCCGATCCACAACGACCCGGCGCTGTCTACATAAAGCGCGAGGATCCAGTTGGACACCAGCCCCTCTTTCCGCGTAAGCAGCGTGAACACACCGTCGCGATAGCGCACCAGGCCCGAGCCGGTGGTGCCGAACCACAGCGTGCCGCTTTTGTCTTCGACCATTGTGGACACGCCGTCGGTGGGCGCGCCGGGCTCGCGCACCGCACTGAAGCCCAGCCCGTTGAAGCGTGCCAGACCCGCCTTGGTGCCGGCCCAGATGGTGCCGCTGCGGTCCTGGTACAGCGCCCGAATGTCCACGTTGGGAATGCCCTGCGCCCTGCCATAGCGGTCGATGCGGCCGTTCTTGATGCGCGCCACGCCTTCGGTATACGAGCCCACCCAGATGGCCCCGTCGCGGTCTTCCAGCAATGCCGAGGATTCATCGGTGGCAAGGCGTTCCTTCCTTCCGATGGCGCTAATACGGCCCGCCTCCAGCCGGTTCACACCGCCGCCGGCCATCGACACCCAGGTGGTGCCGTCGCGGGCGTGGATCACGGAACGCACGTTGTCGTTGGAGAGCCCCTCCGGTTTGCCGAACACACCAAAGGCGCGATTGCTCAGGCGATTCAGGCCGCCATTCCAGGTGCCCACCCACACGCTGCCTTCACGGTCCGCCTGCAGCGACCAGATCTGGTCGCCCGCCAGGCCGCCGCCGCTGGCCAGTGACGAAAAGCGCCCTTCACTCATGCGCACCACGCCCGCACCCCAGGTGCCGATCCACAGCACGCCGGCACGGTCCAGCGAAAGGTAAGTGAGCTGGTCGGTGGGCAGCCCGTCTTTCGTCGTGTACGCCGTGATCTTGCCCTGCACCACACGCACCAGGCCGCCCCCGGCCGTGGCCGCCCAGATGCCGCCGCCCGGGTCCGCCAGCACGTGGCGCACTTCCAGATGCGGAAAACCGTTGGCGGGATTGAGCACGCTGAACTTGCCGCCTGCGTAGGAGGCGAGCCCGCCGCCGGTGGTGCCGATCCACAGCGTGCCGTCGCGATCAAACGCCAGCGAACGCAGGCGCAGTGTGGGCAGGCCGTCCGCTTCCTTGAATACCTTGGTGACGCCCTTGCCCTTTTCCCAGCGCAGCAGGCCGTTTTCGCTGGCCGCCCACACCACGCCGTCTGCCCCTTGCGCAAAAGCCCACACGCGGCGGCCATCAGTCAGTGCACTATCGAACGCCGGGGAAAAACGACCATCGCGATACAGCGCGGCGCCGCGGCTGTGGCTCACCCACAGGTTGCCGTCGGTGTCTTCCATGAACCCGAAGATCGGGCGCGAGGTCAGCTCCGGCACGGCAGCCGTTTCAAAGGTGGCAAAGCGGATGCCGTCAAAGCGCGCGATGCCGCCGGCCGTGCCCACCCACAGGTAACCGGCGCGGGTCTGGTACATCGACTGCACGGTATTGAGTGGCAGGCCCTGCTCGGTCTGCCAGGTGTCGATGCGGTACTGGGTGATGGAGGGCCGCAGCGGATCGATGGACTGCGCCGGCACCACCGGCGGCGCCACGGCCGCTGCGGGAACGGCCTGCAGCAGATTCAGTGCCAGTGAGGATGCCGATACGAATGCGATAGCCCGCGCGCGCAAGTCCGGAAACCAGCGTTCCCCACCGTGGAAGGCGGGCGAACCCGTTGCGCGCAGCGCGCTCAGCATAGGCAGGAAGTCATATAGATGATCGTTGCAGGAATCGGATGGCAAGAATTGATACTACCGCAAGGCTGCGGGTCGGCACGGCGAATGGATGGGGTTGAAGATTGTTGACGGTTGGCGGTTGCCACGTATGGGCGGCGCCTTTCCGCAGCGCTCAATTCACGTGGCGCGTCCGCCCTTCCCAGAATGGTTTGCGCAACTCGGTCTTTTGCACCTTGCCCGCACCGGTCATGGGCAGGGACTCGCGAATCTCCACGCTACGCGGGCACTTGTAGCCGGCGATGTGCTCATGGCAATGCGCGATCAGTTCCGCGGCCGTGGCGCTCGCGCCGGGCTTGAGCACCACCACCGCATGCACCGCCTCGCCCCACTGTTCGCTGGGTATCCCAATCACGGCGCAGGCACCAACGGCGGCATGCCGGCCGATGGCGTTCTCCACTTCCGCCGAGTACACGTTCTCGCCTCCGGAGACGATCATGTCCTTCATCCGGTCAACGATGTAAAGATAGCCTTCCCCGTCCATGCGCCCGCCGTCGCCGGTATGCATCCAGCCATTCCGGAGCGCCGCCCGGGTGGCACTGTCCTTGTTCCAATAGCCAAGCATCACCCCCGGCCCGCGCGAAACCACCTCGCCGACTTCGCCGCGCGGCAGCTCGTTGCCCTGCGCATCGACCACACGCACCTCGGTGATGAGGCTCGCCCGCCCGGCGGAGCGCAGCCGGGTTGGGTTTTCCAGCCCCGCGCGGTGATCCTCCGGTGTGAGTATCGTGATGATGGGGGCCATCTCGGTCATGCCGTACGCCTGGAGGAAGCCGGCGTTGACAAAGCGCTGCATGGCACGCCGCAGCACCGCCTCGTTGATCACCGAACCGCCGTAAGTCAGCACCTGCAGGCTGCCCAGGTCATGGTTTCCCGCCTCGGGGTGATCGACGGTGAGCTGCACCATGGTCGGCACCAGCACGGTGTGGGTGGCACGGTGTTCCTGTATCGCCTGCAACACGGCCAGCGGATTGAAAGCCGGGGCGATGATGAAGGTGCCGCCGACCGCGGCCGTGGCGTGCATCACGCAACCCGCCGCGACATGAAACATGGGCGCAATGATCAAGGTACGGCAGTCGCTGCGGGCGCCGCCGTGTGCCGCCAGCCCGATCGCATTGCTGGCCACGTTTTCATGACTGAGCATCACGCCCTTGGGAAAGCCGGTGGTGCCGCCGGTGTACATCACTGCGGCGAGGTCGCTGCCGCCGGCCGCCACATCCACGACGGGCACTGCTTCCGCCAGCAGTTGCTCGTAATTGAGCATGCCCGGCGGCGTTGCGCCGTCGCCGGCATATACCAACACCCGCAGGGATTTGCACTTGCCCTGCACCTCGGCGGCCACCGCCTTGAACTGTTCATCCACCAGCAGGATTTGCGTATCGCAATCATCCAGCGAATAGGCAATCTCGGTGCTGCTCCAGCGAAAGTTCACCGGATTCACCGCGCCGCCGGCCCACCACGTGCCGTAAAAGAACTCGAGGTAACGGTCCGAGTTGAAAGCCAGCATGCCGACGCGGTCGCCGCGCTGCAGGCCCAGTTTCTGCAGCGCACCGGCCAGACGTGAGACCCGGTCGGCATATTGACGGTAGGTATGCTGCCGACCGCCGCAAATGGTGGCAATGCGGTCCGGATGGCTCTGCACGGTACGGTGCAGGCACTGGGTCATATACAGCGGCATTCTGTCTCCCTCAATATTTCGGCGGTGCCACAAGACAGCCCGCGCAATCGCGTCGCCACCTGTCGCCGGGCATGTTCGTTTGCCGTCTTTGGTTTTTATTGTCCAGCCAGCGCAACGCTACCACCTGTGCAGCGCTCGGGCATTGCGGGTGTGCCTCAGCCCGATTGGGCCGCAAACCCGGCCGCGATGAACAACCCGCCCAACACCATCGACGCCGTGGCCAGGGTCTGGTCCCAACCGGTGTTGAATGCCACTTCGATGGCATCCGAGGGCGTGGCCCGCAGGTAGGCGATGCGCACCTTCTCGCCCAGCGGCCCCGGCTTTGGCACGCACTCGGCCGCCTTGATGCGATACCGATGCCCGTCCACCGTGTACTCGATCTGCGCCTGGTACTCATCGGTGTCATCGGTTTGGTGTTCATAGCCGACGATCTCCGCGTCGATCTGTACCCGCCGCGATACCTCGGCCGCATGCGCTGCGCGCAGGCGCGGAAGTTTGGCGCGGCCCCACAGCCCGAGGGCCACAAAGGCCAGGCCAACTGCGCTGAAGAGGATTTGAGCGGCGTTCAGGGACATGCGACCAACTTTAGCACTGGCATCGAAGCCCGGTACACGGCTTTCCTGGTGCCTCGCTGCCGCCTGCGTTTGCGGAGTCGGTAACAGCATGCGGCACACCCGACTTTAGTTCAGCCGCATTCCTGAGGTGGCTTTGGTGGCTGAAAGGTCGCCGCGGTCAATCACGCCCGACGCATCGACGTCGTAAAGAAAATTGGCGCGCGTTGTGAGTTCCCCGGCACGGCGTTTCACCCCGACGATGTCGCCCGCATTCAGTGATCCGGAACGATTGACGTCTCCCACCAGGAACCCCATCGCCGCCGAAAAACTGAGCGTGCCGTTCACACCGTTCAGCGACACGCGCACACGCCGGCCGTTTGGAATGCCACTGAGGGACACCGCCACTTCATTGCCGGCAATGGTTGTGGCCGCCGTGCCGATGGCGTTTGCACCGGCGTCGACAACACTGGCACCGGCGATCTGTGTTACGGGGCCATTAAATCTAAACACGATCCGATGGCCATTCCCCGGTGCGCGCGGCTCGACTGTGACGTTGCCGCCCATCACCGCGGCCGTGTCGATCGGCAGTTCAAACATCCCAGCCGGACCATGGGCTTTTTGGGATTCCACTGCCAGCAGCGCCAGCCCTATCGAAGCTGAAGGCGTGACCGTCACTGTGCCCGATGGCGCGCTGCAGCCGAATTCATTGCACGCGCGCACGCTGCAGGTCGATGACACTTCGTTAGTGAGGCCGGTCACGACGAGCGGCGAGCGAACGCCGGATGTCGCGCTGGCGCCACCGTTGCAGCTCACCACATAGGAAACACCTGGCTGCGGTGCCGCCGGGGCGAAGCTGAACGAAGCGAGCCCATTGCCGGGGGTTGCGAGAAGATTGGCGGGAGGCACCGCCTGCTGCGAGTATCTGGAAACCGTCAACGTAAATGCGCCGCGTTCATCGCGCAGGCTGCCAGCAGTGACGATATCGCCGTCCGCTGCGACCAGCACGGCTGACGCGCTGTCATCACCGTTTGCCAGGCGAAATTTCACGGCACCGTCCGGCGCGATCTTGATGATTGAATCTGTCGGGCTTTGACGGGCAACATAGAGGTTGTCATGTCCGTCGAGCAGCCTGGTTGTTGGACCCGTGCCCGTCAGTCCGATCACCCTTGATCGCCAGACTTCCTGCCCCTGCGTGTTGTACTTGATGGTCATCGATCCCGACTCGTAACCAGTGGGGACAGGCCGCGCAAAGGTACCCGATATCAAGGCATTGCCCTGCGAGTCGAGCGTAACCCCTTCACTCCGCTCGAAGTAGCTGACCGCGTCGTCGGGCACGCTCGTGCGCCGCCAGATTTCATTGCCTGACGGGTCATACTTGACCGTCAAAAACTCGTCCACATTGGTCCGCCAGCGCGATCGACGACCGGTGGCAACCACGTTTCCGGTTGCATCCACTGCAACCCCACTGGCTTCCGCGCTCGCGCCGCCCGGCAGGCTGGGTGTAAT
>CAYSKY010000145.1:0-7427 GCA_964431425.1 uncultured Burkholderiales bacterium | reverse complement strand
CTTCTCCACCGCCGGAATGAACTGGGTGGGAATGGTGCCGCCGTGCACATCGTTGACGAATTCAAAGCCCGCGCCGCGCGCCAGCGGTTCGATACGCAGGAACACTTCGCCGAACTGCCCCGCGCCGCCGGACTGCTTCTTGTGCCGACAGTGTCCATCCGCCTTGGCCATGATCGTTTCGCGGTAGGGAATCTTCGGCGGCTTGGTGGAGATTTCCAGGTTGTATTGCTTCTGCATACGCTCCAGCATGGCGCGCATGTGCAGGTCACCGAGGCCGTTGATGACGGTCTCGTGCGTGGTGGGATGGCGCTCGACCACGAAGCACGGGTCTTCCAGCTCCAGTTTGTGCAACACCTCAAAGATTCGCTGCTCGTCGCCGCGGCGCTTCGGTTCCACCGCGAGGCCATACATCGGCTGCGGGAAATCCAGCGGCAGCATGTGGATGCGGTCTTCGTCGTGCGAATCGTGCAACACGGCGTCGAACACGATTTCATCCACCTTGGCGACAGCACCGATATCACCCGGCACCAGTGTTTTGACCTCCTGGTATTCCTTACCCTGCAGCTTGTACAAATGCCCGACGCGGAACGGCTTGTTGATCTGTCCCACGTACAGATTCGTGCCTACCGAGATGGTGCCCTGGTGCACGCGGAACACGCCCACCTTACCGACAAAGGGATCCATCACCACCTTGAACACGTGGGCGATGACGTGCTTTTTCGGGTCCGGCTCGGAGCGGAACTCCTCGGCTTCCTTGCCCTCACCTTTGACGAACATCGGCGGGTTGCCTTCGGCCGGATTGGGTGCGAGCTTGGCAAAGATGTCCAGCAGTTCATTGACGCCCGCACCAGTGCGGGCCGACACAAAGCACACCGGGATCAAGTGGCCGTCGCGCAGCGCCTGTTCGAACGGGGCATGCAGTTGCTCGGGGGTGATGGAGTCGCCCTGCTCCAGGTAGAGCTCCATCAGCTTTTCATCGACTTCCACCACCTGGTCGACCAGCGCGGAGTGCGCCGCAGCGACGGAAGAAAAATCGGATTCGCCGGCCGGCGTGAAAAAGCAGTCAGTGACGGCCGTGCCGTTCTTGGTCGGCAGATTGATCGGCAGGCATTCCTTGCCGAAGGTTTCCTGGATATTGGCTAGCAGGCCGGGCAGATCGACGTTATCGGCGTCGATCTTGTTGATGATGATCATGCGACACAGGTGGCGCTTTTGCGCCAGCGTCATCATGCGATGCGTGGTGAGTTCGATGCCGTTCTGGGCATTGATGACCACCGCGACGGTTTCCACGGCATCCAGCGCCGAGATGGCCGGCCCCATGAAGTTGGGGTACCCGGGCGTATCGACCAGGTGGATGTGTGTATCGAGGTGGGAGAAGTGAACGAGGGAGGAATTGAGGGAGTGCTTGTACTGCTTTTCCAGGGGATCAAAGTCGGTGACTGTGGTCCCCTTTTCTATGCTGCCGAGTGCACCGATGGTCCCGGTGCGGTGCAGCATCAATTCCGTCAGCGTTGTCTTGCCGGCGGCCGAATGGCCCACCAGCGCAATGGTGCGGAGCTGCTCCGTCGTATGGTTCGACATGTGATCTCCGATTACGAGTTGATGTTTTTGTGGACTGCAGAAAAAGCCTACCACCGCGACGGATTACGCACAAAGCGGTGGATCAAATGCCCGCGAATTAATCGAACTTTCCGGAAAACCGATGATCTTTCAATCATTTGCATTCACCCTCGGGCGGCCCTAACATGCAGCCTTCCCCCGCACACCCTGCTGCCTGCGTTTTGCGGGCGGCCAAACCCGCAATTCCCGCGATACAACCTGGAGTCCTTACATGGCAAAACTGACCGTCAATGGCAAGTCGCTGAACTACGAAGCCGATCCCGGCACACCCCTGCTGTGGATCCTGCGCGAACAACTGGGCCTGACCGGCACCAAGTACGGCTGCGGCATCGCCCAGTGCGGCTCTTGCACGGTGCTGATTGACAGCGCGCCGGTGCGCAGCTGTTCGGTAACCGCCAAGGACATCAAGGCCGGCGCCAAGATCACCACCATCGAAGGCCTGTCGCTCGACGGCTCCCATCCGGTTCAGAAGGCCTGGGTGGCGCTGGATGTGCCGCAATGCGGCTTCTGTCAGTCGGGCATGATCATGGCGGCCACGGCGCTCCTGAAAGCCAAACCGAATCCGAGCGACAAGGACATCGATGAAGCGATGACCAACATTTGCCGCTGCGGGACCTACAACCGCGTACGGGCGGCCATCAAGGCGGTGGCGGCGGGCGGTGTGGTCAAGACCGCCGATGCCATCATTCACACCGAAAGGAGCGTGTCATGAGCACCGTCAAGACACCACGCGCGACAAGTGCGGCCACGGGCACCTCGCGCCGCCGGTTCATGCAGGGTTCGGCTGCCGCCGCCGGCAGCCTGGTGCTGGGATTTCACGTGCCATTTCTCAAGCCGGCGCATGCCCAGGCAGCACCCGCCGCCGCCAGCCCCGAAGTCAATGCCTGGGTGGTGATCAAGGCCAATGACGATGTGGTGGTCCGCATTGCCCGTTCTGAAATGGGCCAGGGCACATTGACCGGTCTGGCTCAACTCGTGGCAGAGGAACTGGAGTGCGACTGGTCCCGGGTTTCCACCGAATATCCGACGCCCGGACAGAACCTGGCGCGCAGCCGGGTCTGGGGCAGTTTTGGTACCGGCGGCAGTCGCGGCATCCGCGAATCGCAGGACTATGTGCGCAAGGGTGGCGCCGCCGCTCGCATGGTGCTGGTGCAGGCCGCCGCTGATGAATGGAAAGTGCCGGCAGCCGAATGCACTGTGGCGCGTAGCGTCATCACCCACGCGCCGTCCAATCGCAGCACTACCTTCGGCAAGGTGGCCGGCGCCGCCGCGCAGTTGCCGGTGCCCAAGGACATCAAGCTCAAGGACCCCAAAGACTGGAAGATCGTCGGCAAGCGCCTTGCGCGTCTGGATACCGTCGACAAAACCACCGGCAAGCAGATCTACGGCATGGACCTGAAGATGCCGGGCATGCTCAACGCGGCCATCAAGTCCTGCCCGGTGTTTGGCGGCAAGGTGAAGAGCGTGAACGACGGCGCGGTGTTGAAGCGGCGCGGCGTGAAGAAAGTACTGAAGGTAGGCGACAGCGCGGTCGCCGTGGTCGCCGAGACCTGGTGGCAGGCCAAGACTGCGTTGGACGCGTTGAAAATCGAATGGGACGAGGGCCCCAACGCCAAGGCGTCCAGCGAATCGTTTGCCGCCATCCTGAAGACGGCGCTGGACAGCAAGGAGGCCGTGGTCGGCCACCAGGTGGGCGATGCGGCGGCGGCCATTGCGTCCGCAGCCACCAAGATCGAAGCGGTGTATTCCTACCCGCACCAGAACCATGCCTGCATGGAGACCATGAACGCCACCGCGCGCTGGACGCCGGACAAATGCGAAGTCTGGACGCCCACGCAAAACGGTGAGGCCGCACTGGCGGCCACTTCGGAAGCATCCGGCCTGCCCAATACCAAATGCGAGGTGTACAAGATTCACCTTGGCGGCGGCTTCGGACGGCGCGGTGCCACCGACTGGATTCACCAGGTCGTGGCCATCGCCAAGTCCATGCCGGGCACGCCGGTGAAGCTGATCTGGTCACGCGAAGAGGACATGGCGCAGGGCCGCTACCACCCGGTCACAAAATGCAAACTGACGGCGGGCCTGGACGCGCAGGGCAATGTCACCGGCATGGCGATCCGTATCGCCGGCCAGTCAATCCTTGCCGGCGTGGCGCCGCAAAACATCAAGGACGGCAAGGACCCCGTGGTCTTCCAGGGCTTCAACCCGCCCGGGCCCGAGACTTCCATCGGCTACACCTTCCCGGCGCTGATGATCGACCACGCCATGCGAAACCCGCACGTGCCACCCGGCTTCTGGCGCGGCGTGAACCTCAACCAGAACGCGATTTACCTCGAGTGCTTCATCGACGAACTCGCCCACGCGGCCAAACAGGATCCACTGGCCTTCCGCCGCAAGTTGATGGCCAATCATCCCAAGCATCTGGCGGTCCTCAATGCCGCCGCCGAAAAGGCCGGCTGGGACAAGCCCGCGCCCAAGGGCATCTATCGCGGCCTCGCCCAGACCATGGGCTTTGGCAGCTACGTGGCGGCCTGTGCGGAAGTATCGGTCAGCAATGACGGCGTATTGAAGGTGCACCGCATCGTGGCGGCCACCGATCCGGGCTACGCGGTCAATCCGCAGCAGATCGAAGCACAGGTGGAGGGTTCGTTCGCGTACGGCCTCTCCGCCGCGCTGTTCGGTGAATGCACGGTCAAGGACGGCCGCATCCTGCAAAGCAACTTTCACGATTACCCGCCTGTGCGCATGGCTGACATGCCGGCCGTCGAAACGGTGATCGTGGCCTCGGGCGGATTCTGGGGCGGCGTGGGTGAGCCGACCATCGCGGTGGCAGCACCAGCCGTGCTCAATGCCATCTTCGCGGCAACAGGAAAGCGCATCCGCGACCTGCCGCTGAAGAATCACAGTCTGAAGAAAGCGTAGGCGGATCGCCGGCACGATGTGGCGTGCGTGCGCATTCGGAATGTGGCTGGCCACCACTGCCGGCGCAGCGGCGGCGGTGGTCGATGCCAATGATGCATTGGCACAACCGCTGACGCCGCGCGCAGGTGATCCGGCGCGCGGACGCGCCATCGTGGCGAACCGCCAGCAGGGCCTTTGCCTGCTATGCCACAGCGCACCGATTACCGAAGAACGCTTCCAGGGCGACCTGGCCCCCAACTTGGCGGGTGTCGGCGGGCGCCTCACGGCGGCGCAGTTGCGTGCGCGCATGGTTGACAGCCGCCGCCTCAATCCGGACAGCATCATGCCCGCCTATTTCCGCAGCACGGAACTCACCCGCGTCGGCGCGAACTGGCAATCACGTACGCTGCTCGATGCCCAGCAGATCGAGGACGTGGTGGCCTGGCTGGTGACTCTCAAATGAACCGCCGCAACGCATTGAAGTCGGGCGCGGGGATCGCCGCACTGCTGCTGGTGCGCCCCGCCACGGCAGGCGATATCGCAGGAGAACTGCGCGCCGCGGTGGATGCCTACACCGGCCGCAAGCCGTTGAAGGAAGGCCGCGTCACGCTGGAAATCGCGGAACTGATCGACAACGGCAACGCCGTGCCCATCGTGGTGCGCGTGGACAGCCCGATGACCGCTGCCGACCACGTGACAGCCATCGCCGTGTTCAACGAAAAAAACCCTCAGCGTGATGTGGTTCGCATGCAACTGGGCCCGCGCGCCGGCAAGGCGCAGGTGGCCACGCGCATTCGCCTCGCCACCTCACAGAAGCTGGTGGCGGTCGCCACCATGCGCGACGGCACGTTCTGGACGCACACGGTGGACGTGATTGTCACGCTGGCCGCGTGCATTGAAGACTGATCCATGGCACGCACGCTCATCACCGTACCGAAGTCGGCCAAGCAGGGTGAGATCATCGAAATCCGCGTGCTGATCCAGCATCCCATGGAGACCGGCTATCGGCCAGGCTCCGACGGCCGGCTGCAGCCGCGCGACCTTATTCGCAAGTTCACCTGCCGCTACGACGACGGCCGCGCCGACGAAGTGATTTTCCAGGCCGAGCTGTTCGCTGCGGTATCGGCCAATCCGCTCATCAGCTTTTTCACGCGCGCCACGGCCACCGGCAAGCTCACCTTTTTGTGGGAAGGCGACAACGGGTTTGTGCAGCGGGAAACCGTCGGCCTCACCGTCAGTTAGCCGGATGCGCCTCGCCGTTCTCGCACTGATGTTGGTCGGCGCCGTCCTCTCGACACCGGCATGCGGCGCCGATCGCGATCCGCGTCGCTCCGGGCTGGACTTCATGAGTCCCGCCACCCAGGCCATGCAGCGCGACGACTCGCAAAACCCTGCCATGCTGTGGGTGAAGGACGGCGAGGCACTGTGGAACCAGGCGCCCGCGGCCGGTGCCAAGTCTTGCGCTGCGTGTCATGGTGATGCAGCGAAAAGCATGCGCGGCGTGGCCGCCACCTACCCCGCGTTCGACACGCCCCTCAAGCGCCCGGTCAACCTCGGCGAGCGTATCAACCTGTGCCGCCAGCAACGCCAGCAGCAGGCACCGTTCGCGCCGGAAAGCGCCCCGCTGCTGGCGCTGGAAGCCTACGTGGCTCTGCAGTCGCGCGGCATGCCGATCGCACCGCACCGCGACGCCCGCATGTCGCTGTTCTTCCAGCGCGGCGAAGCACTGTTCCGGCAGCGCATGGGACAACTGGATCTTGCCTGTACGCATTGCCACGACCGCCACGCCGGCGGCCGGCTGGGCGGCGCGCCGATTCCGCAGGGCCACCCGACCGGCTATCCGATCTACCGCCTGGAATGGCAGGGCATGGGATCGCTGCAACGTCGCATTCGTACCTGCATGACCGGCGTACGCGCAGAACCGTTTGCCTTCAATTCGGTCGAGATGGCCGAACTCGAGACCTACCTGGCTTCCCGCGCCGCGGGTATGCCGCTGGAAACTCCCGCCGTCCGCCCCTAGCGGCACCCCGAAGGGCCACACGGCCCTCTCCCGCACCCGGCTTCACAATCCTCCACGCCGCGACCCGCATGGGCCGGCTTGCCAAACTCAAGCACTGGCGCGGCTCTCGGGCCATTTTTGCCCTGGAAGCCGCGCCAAATGGCGATCTGCGCCTGCAGGCCATTGAAAACCACCCCTGCGCCGCGTTTCGATTTACCCGAGTAACCCATCAGGAAATTCGGAGCGTCCCTGCGGACGGCCCCGATTCTGCCGATAGACCGGTGCGAACAGAGTGAACTCAACAAAAAACATAACAAAGCGGCATCGGACGGCTCAACATGAAAGCGACAACCACTTCCCGCCAGGCCACGCCACGCGCGGCGCACTTTTGCCGGATGGCACTCGCGGCATTCTGCACCCTGACCATCCTCCCGGTTCTCTCCCAACCGGCACACGTCGTCAAATTTGAAATCCCGCCCATCGCCTACGCCACCGGCACGCAGCACCCTGCCGGCATGACGATCACCGAAGCCAACATCGCCATGGGCTACGTCGATGTGGTGGACCGCACCAACCTGATGATCAACGCCAACGTGGAACAGGTGGTCATGCAGGTCAGGATCGACACCCCCATGATCGCCCGCGCCGACCTGCGCATGGCCGGGCGCGACTACAACGTCGCCGGCCAGAACGGCAGCCTGGTGCTCGCCACCCGCCGCGGCGCCAACCAGCCGGTGGCCATCACCTGGCGTTTCTACCTGAACCACGGCGCCCATCCCGGGGTGTATGCCTGGCCGCTGGCACTCAACGTGTCGCCAAAGATCGCGTGATACCTGCGCGCCATGCCAAATAAAAACGGCCGAATTCCGGCCGTGTTTGTTTTGGTGCGCACTTGTCAGCGGTCGAT
>CAYSKY010000144.1:0-7448 GCA_964431425.1 uncultured Burkholderiales bacterium | reverse complement strand
GGCCGTAATTGTTCTCGGCGGCATGGTCAAGCAGTTGGCGCATGGATACGAGGGGCATTGCTATCTCCAGGGAGGGTGCGGAAATCGGGTCGCCGGATGCGGGGCGAGAGGTCAATCCTGCAATTTTAACGCGCGGCGTTCAGACGCGTGCGATTGGCCTGTCTGTGCGGCTGCGAAAAATGCGATACGGGTTGATCAAACGCAAGCCGGATGGCGCGTTGGAAATCGCGCTGTCGCATCCCGGGTGGTCAAGGAACGGCCTGCACTGCGCCGCCAGCCGAGGGCGCGATCATCAGATCAATCAGCGGCGGCGCCTCGCGAGAGAGCAGCAGTTGCCGCCCATCGGGGCTGACCGCAATGTTGGTGCCCACAGCCGTCGGCGCATAGGCAAATCGCTTCTCGGTCAGGTTGGCGAGGTTGTGCCTCACCAGCGCGCCATCGTCCCGCGACAGGAACCAGACCGCATCGTGCGTCAGGCTCCAATCGAAGCGATTATCATCGTTGAGTGCGATCGCCAGCGCAGTGCATTGCAGGCTGGCCAACCGGCATTGCGTGGCGCCGGGTAGCTGTGGCTGGGTGTAGACCAGCCTATCCCCCGCCAGCGCGTATTGGCTGATCAACGGCAGCGGCAGCCGCATGCGGGTACCGCCTGCGGCGATGCGCATCAGCTGCACTGCGTGTTCGACAAGTTCGCTGACCAGCAATTCGCCACCGGCCAGCTCGCGGACGTCATTGACACGGCTACCCAGGTGCGTGAGCACCTCGGTACGGCTGTCCGCCAGGTTGTGCCGGATTCCCTCCTGCCGGGCCGGCATCGGTCCACCCAGCGCGATGCGTGTCGCGGTAATCGCTCCACCATCCTGCGACCAGTGCGGCCGGATGTATCGAAACCCCGCGGCCAGCGGCAGACGCTGCAAGCCGCCGCCGACGGTGCCCACATAAAGACCTTCCAAGCCATCGCGGTTGGAGGCAAACACGACCTGCTTGCCATTGGGTGAGAATTCAGCCTGGTTTGAATAGCGTGTGGACGGCCATAGTACGCGGGTGTCGCGGCCAGGCTCGGCTGCCGATGACAGCCACAAGTCCGCACGAAACGCCGCCTGCTCATAGCTGATGACGCCTTGCCGGCTGATGTCAGGGTAGCGTGCGCCGCGCGCACCCAGCAGGGTTGAAACGCCGGTTGCAAGATCGAGCGCATGCAGCGCCCGGAATCCCGCCCAGTCTGCCGACACCACCAGCGGGCCGTTGCCGCTCATCCAGGCGAGTCCATACACCAAACCATCGTCGTTGCTCGCGCGCCGCGCAGCGTGGGGCGGTTGCACTCCGGCGAGCCATACGCTGCTGTGCGAATGCGTTCCCCGGAAAAAAGCCACGCGGCGGCTGTCGGGGCTGAATCGTGGCGCCGAATCCGCCCCTTCGCCAGGCTGGGGCGACGTCAGGCTGCGGCTGCTGTTGTCATACAGATCCAATAGCTGGATTGCGCTGGGCATTTGCCGGTCGGGTGCGCTGGCAAAGGCCAGCCATTTGCCGTCGGTCGAAATATCAAAATGCGTACGCAGCGTGCCATTGCAGGCGATGATCCGGCTTTCCCGGGGGCCGTCCACTTCGCGAGAGAAGATGCCGCACCCTCCATCAGCATCGCGCCGGTAGTAGGCGATTCGCTTTCCGTCGGGGAAGAAGACGGGCGATGCAAGCACGGCTTCGGTGCTGAGCACAACCTTCCGTTCACGGGTCGACACGTCCTGGATCACCAGTTGGCTTTGCCGTTCATCCCGCTTGATAAATACAACGCGCCGCCCATCAGGCGAAAAACGGGGATGAATTTCCAGCTCGGGGTCCGAGGTGAAGGGAACGGCTGCAACCAATTGGCGCTCGATCGCCTGCATGGCGGGCAACGTCGGTTGGCCCCCGCGCCGGGCCAGACCAACGACGGCGATGATGGCCAGAGCCGTGGTCAACAGGGCGCCAGCGGCATGCCTCCACGGAAACGGCGCCGGCCGGGGTCCCGCCGGCGCCGTCTGTGCCGGCGTGGGGTTTGTCATCGCATCCGCTCCGACCGGTGTGACCTGTGCAACCAGCCGGTAGCCGATTTTGGGCAGGGTCTCGATATATCGCGCCCCGCTCGTGTCATCGTCCAGCACCGTCCGTAGCTCGGCGATCGCACGCGACAGCACTTCATCATTGACCATGCGGCGCGGCCAGACATCGGTAATGAGCGTTTCGCGTGGGACCGCCCGGCCGGCATCGGCGGCGAGGCGCAGCAGCACATCCATGAGAATGGGCCGCAAGCGCCGAATGCCCGCGGCGCCACGCAATTCATTTGTCGAGGGGTCAACCACAAAGGCGCCAACACGAAGCGGTTGCTCACTGCGCCAGGCGGATTTGAGTGGAGTGGACATGCGCTGATTCTACGATTGGCGGGTCGGTCGCCGGTGGAATCCGGGCAAATTGGAGGAAAAACGGAGGAAAGTATCCGCGTCGCCACAAGGGGTTCCGGGGAGGATGGCGCGTTTCCCACTCCGGAGCGATGCCATGCGCCGCATTTTCCTATCGATTGTGATTGCCCTCTTGCCGTTTGCGACCTGGTCGCAGGAGAGCACATGCCCTTCGCGCCTGTTTGTCAGCGGCTACTTCAGTACGGTGCACATTTTTGACGCCTGCAACGGTACCTACCTGCGCAATCTCGATACCCGTACCCGGCTGAACGGTGCGCAGGCCATGCGGCTGGGAAGGGACGGGTTGCTGTACGTCGTTGCCGAAACCGGCCGTGCGATCCACAAATACCGTCCGGATACGTTCGAATACGCGGGACTGTTTGCCAACACGCCCCCGATGGGGCCGCTCGGCATTGACTTCGCCGCGGATGGAACGGTCTATGTGGCGGGCTACGACAGCAACGATGTCAAGAAATACGACAGCAACGGCAACCTGACCGGTCCGGCCTTTGCAGCCGGCGCATCCGGCATCAGCGGACCCGAGATCGGCACCGTATTGGGGCCGGACGGGAACCTGTATGTGCCGGGCTACAACTCGCACAATGTCATCCGCTTCGATCCCCGAACCGGTGCCACCGACGTGGTGGTGCCCGCGAGGGCCGGCGGGATCTTCCGTCCGCGAGGACTGCTGCTCGACAAGGAGGGCAAGCATTTTTTTCTGGCTGCAGAAGGATCGGGCCAGGTGATGCGTCTGCGTATCGCCGACGGCAATCTCACCGAATTTGCACGCGGCCTGTCCGGCTCCACCATGATCGCGTGGGCGCCGGATGGCAATTTGCTGGTCGTGCACGACGGTGGCGTGTCGAGACTCAATGCCGCCACCGGCGCCAATATGGGCATGCTCGTGGCACCGGGTGCGGGTGGCCTCAATGGGCCGACGTTCATCGCCGTGGTGCCAAGTGCGGCGGCGCGCACACCGGACCGCAGCCAGACCGGCACCCAGTTCTGGGTGGTCGGCAACAACACCTTCGCAGGCAACGTGCTTTCGATCCCCGATGTGTACAGCGCCACCGGCACCGCTTTTGGTCCGGACCTGAAATTCAGCGAGCTGTCCGTCAAGCGTTGGGGCAGCGTGCGGATTGAACTCCTTTCCTGCAACCGCGCCCAGTTCAGCTGGGATTCCACCGGCACCGGCAGTGCCGAGTTTGGTGCGGGCGGCTATGAGATCAGCCGATTTTTTGTCAACGAGGCCACCGAACGCTGCCAGCAGCAGGGAATATCAGCCGCAGATAAAAGCTGGGTGAGCGGACAATGGTGGGGTGGTGACACCAGATCGGGTGAGGGCCTTTTCCTGGATCGCCGCGCCGATGGTGCCGCGTTTTTTGCCTGGTTCACACACCGTCCGCGTTGAGACCGGAGGCCCCATGCTCGACTTTATTTTCCTGATGGTCATGACGCTGCCGGCGGACTTCCGGACCGTTGCTGCTGCAGCCCCCGCGCAGTGCAGCGATGCGGAGTCCTCCGCCTGCAAGGTTGCCCGCGAGGCAACCTGTCGCCGCGATGTCGATAGCTGGAGTGAGCGGTTGGCGGTCAACTTGCCGCGTGCAGATGTGGAGCGCCTTCAACGCGAAGTTCGGGACCACATTGGTCGCAATCGGCGCGATGGCGTACCGGAATGCCAGACGTACTATGAACTCAATGGTGGACGCGACCGTTGCAAGTTCTCGGACACGCCCGCCTGCCAGGCGGAAAAGCAATCTCGATGCCGCGCCGCCACCGACGCTTTCTTGCTGCAGGTTGCAAGCATCGAGAAGGCGGTAGCGTCGGAAGTGGCGCGCAGCGGCCACCAGCCACCGGACTTTGCCGCACTGGTGCGTGACAATCGCCGCCGGGGAATCGACGATTGCCGGACCTGGGCGGATTTGGCAAAGATGGCCGCCACGCAGTAACGTGCATCTCACCTGGGGTATCCCATGAAGCGATATGACCGGGCCCGTTTTGCAATCCTGGGTGTGCCGGCGACATTCAACGGCCTGGCCATGCTGGTGGTGGGCTTCAATGCCACCTTTCGCACCGGAATTGGTTACCGGTGGCTGCTGCCGGTTGCGGTGGCGCTGGCCTGTCTGGCGTTCGCCACGTCATGCGCCATCAAGCGCGGGCGCGACATCGGTTGGGCGCCGGTCTCGACGGTGGCCTTGTTTGTGTTGTGCATATTTTTCGGGCCGGTGGTGGTGGTGCCCGTCGCGGTGCTGTTATTCCTGCCCGCACGTCCGCCAGCCGACGCGCTCGGGCAGGCCGCGCCCCCGCCTGGTCCCCTGACGCTGCTGGTCGCATTGGTGCTGGCCGCGGCACCGTGGCTGATCGCGCTGTTCTTGAAAATGATCTAGGCGCCGGCCCCAACAGCCCGCTTTTTCAGCCCGGTAACCCAGGACATGGCCCACGGGCGCACACCCAGCGCCATGCCGATCGTTTGCCGCTGGTCCGGCGGCAGGTAACTGTCGAGCTCGGCCAGCTCATGGAATTCCTGCGCAATGCGCTCCAGTTTGCGTTCGAGGTGGGATACAGAGGCTTTGGAGAGATCGCGGAACTCGAAGCGGAAATACGCACCCATGGCCAGAAAATCCGCCTGGAGGAAATCGCTCACCACCGATTTGCCGTGGGAGCGGCGAATAGGGCCATCGCGCCGCAGGCGCAGGGTCTTGGGCACTCGCAGCCGCGTGGTGTTGTTGGGGCCGACGCTGATCAACCCGAGCTTGTCGAGTTGCAGGAGCAGGCTCACGCATTCAGCCTTGGTCAACACATAGGTTTCGAGGATGGCGTCCACGGTCCAGTCGTTGAATACCAGGTAGAACAGCCCCAGCAACCGCGGATCGGTCGCCAGCGCCTGCTCCTGCTTGATGGTCATTTCGTCGGTATCTGCGGCGGCACCCCGTGCCTGCCTCGCCAGCTCAAAGAAATCGATATCCAGCACATCGCAGACCTCCTCGACGCGACGCAGGGTAAAGGTCTCCTCGGCGAACAGGCGTTTGACGCTGGCTTCGGAGATTTTCAGGCGCGCCGCCAGTTCGCGGTAGGAGAGGTTCCGTGACTTCAGGGCGGTCTTAAGGGCGGACAACAGGGAACTGGTGGTGGCTTTGGTGGACATGTTGGCGGGCTGGGCGGTATCGAAATGCAATACTAAACTAAAACAGTATTGCGCGCGAATTGAGCGGCGCCCACAATCCGTTTGCACCTCACATCAACCCACCGGAGCCCGACATGAAACCCACACTGATTCTCGCCGCCACGCTGACGACTTTCTCCGCCACCGTCTTTGCGCACGATGCCAGCGACTGTTTTCCCGATTGCCAGCCGGTAGCAACCAATGCTGCGCCCAAGGGTTTGGACTCGCCGGAAGCGACAAACGCGCCGCTGGCGTGCGGCTCATCCCTTGTCCAAACAGCCGAGAATCTGAACGATCGCATCAAGCCCGTAAAGACCCTGGTCGCTTACGTGCGCTCACCCCAGGGGCTCGCGCTCAAGCTCGTCAACGACCATGTGGTGAGAATCCCGGCGTGGGTGGGGTATGCGATGGATCCCGTCGGCAGCATCAAGCACAAGGCGCTGGATGAAGCGCGTGACTACGCCAAGAAAGCAGTAGGCCCCGGCGAGCGTTGTGTTGCGCCAACGTTGCCGGCACCGGGAGCATGGTCGATTGACGCTGCTTGAAGATTTCTTTGTGAGTTACCGGCGGTGCCAATGCAGCCCCAGGTACAACCGAACCACGAAAGCGCAGCCGGCCTCAGGCGCGCCGGTGCTCTCCCACCTGGACGATTTTCATCGTGTTGGTGCCGCCGGACTGGCCGATGGGCTCGCCCATGGTGATGACCACGATGTCCCCCACGTTCGCGACGCCATTTTCGATCAACACCTGTTCGGCGGCCGACATCAGCTTCTCACGGTCATGCCCCTCGTAGGCGAGCGTGAACGGCCGTACGTCGCGCATCAGCGAAACCTTGGTGAGCGTGGCCGCTTCCGGCGTCAGCGCATAAATGGGTACGCCGGAATTGAGGCGTGACATCCACAGTGCAGTGGATCCGGATTGCGTCAGCGAGGCAATGCATTTCACATTGAGGTGGTGCGCGGTGAACAATGCCGCCATTGCGATCGATTGATCGACGCGGGTGAACACGCGATCCAGAAACTCGCGATCGAGTTTCACTTCCGCGCTCTTCTCCGCTTCCACGCATATGCGGGCCATGGCTTCCACGGTTTCCACCGGGTACTGGCCGGAAGCGGACTCTGCCGAGAGCATGACGGCATCGGTGCCATCGAGCACGGCGTTGGCGACGTCGGATACTTCAGCGCGGGTGGGGATGGGAGAGGAGATCATCGACTCCATCATCTGCGTCGCGGTAATGGTCAGCTTGTTCATCTCCCGCGCCATGCGGATCATGCGCTTTTGCAGGGCCGGCACCGCGGCATCGCCCACTTCCACTGCGAGGTCGCCGCGCGCGACCATGATGCCGTCGCATGCCTTCATGATGTCCTGCAGCGCTTCGTTGGTGACCGCTTCAGTGCGCTCGATCTTGGCAATCAGCATGGCATGGCCGCCGGCTGCACGCATCAGCTCGCGCGCCATGTACATGTCGGCGCCGCTCTTCGGAAATGACACGGCAAGAAAGTCGGCCTTGAGCAGGGCGGCGGTCTTGATGTCCTCCATGTCTTTGGCGGTCAGCGGCGGCGCGGTCAGGCCGCCACCCTTGCGGTTGATGCCTTTATTGTTCGACAACACACCGCCCTGGCGGACGATGCAGTGAATTTCGTTTTTCTTCACGACGGCGACTTCAAACACAAGCAGGCCGTCGTTGAGCAACAGCATGTCACCGGCCTTCACGTCGCGCGGCAGCTCCTTATAGTCGATACCGACGCGCTCCTGGTTGCCGAGGGCGCAGTCGGCGTCGAGGATGAACTTGTCGCCGGACTTGAGTGTGATCTTGCTCTCGGCGAACTTGCCGACGCGAATCTTCGGAC
>CAYSKY010000143.1:0-7466 GCA_964431425.1 uncultured Burkholderiales bacterium | reverse complement strand
AACAGCAGCAAAGCGAGGAAGAAAGCACCCGCAATCGCGCCCAGCAGGACGTGGAACGCCAGCGGCGTTTCCTTCAGGAGCGGGAGGAAGAGGAACGGGCCGCGCGAGAGCGACGCGAGCGCAACGCACGCGAATCCACGCCGCAGGAACCGCCCTCCTACACGCCGCCGGACAGCAGCGGCACCGCGCCGCGCATCTACCGCCGGCCGGCCACCACACCGCCACCCAAGCCGAACAACTGATTGGCAGTGCTGGTCTGCAACGCGCGACGTCCTGCCGGCGCCGCGCATTCATCGACGCCCGGCCCGCGGCGCCGCTTCTGCCGCTGAACCGGCGCCTGGCGTCGGCGCGAGGCGAAAGCCTCTAACATCCACCTGGAGTCCCCATTGCCGGAGCCTGGTATGCGCCTTTTGTCGAGTTTGCTGGCCTGTCTGTTGATTGCGTTACCTGCTGCGGCGGCTGAGCCGCCCGGCCCTCCCACCGGTATCGGCGGGGTGCTGACGCCTGTGGCAACGCCAGTGGCGACCAGCGCCGCCAAGCGCCCAAAGGTGGCACTGGTGCTCTCCGGCGGCGGGGCCCGCGGTTTCGCCCACATCGGCGTGCTCAAGGTGCTGCGCGAACTGAAGGTGCCGGTAGACATGGTGGTGGGCACCAGCATGGGCGCCGTCGTGGGCGGCGCCTATGCTGCCGGCTACTCCACCGAACAGCTCGAGTCCACCATCCGCCACACTCGCTGGAATGATGTCTTCACCACCAAGGCGCCGCGCGAAGACATGGACTTTCGCCGCAAGGAGGAAGACAACCGCACCATCAGCCGCTTTGCCTTTGGCCTGACACTGCAGGGACTCACGCTGCCGCGCGGCACCTTTCGCAGCCACGTTCTCGACGAAGTGCTGCGGGGCATCGCCACGCCCACGATTGAAGTCAGCGACCTGAATGAGCTGGCCGTGCCGTTTCGCAGTGTCGCCACCGACCTGGTCAGCGGTGAACTGGTGGTGCTGGAGAAAACCAGCCTGTTCAACGCCATGCGCGCGTCGATGTCGATTCCGGGCGCCTTTGTGCCGCTGGAATTGCGCGGCCAGCTGCTGGCCGACGGCGGCATCGCCCGCAACCTGCCGGTGGACGTGGCACGGAAGATGGGCGCAGAAGTGATCATCGCCGTCAACGTGGGTACACCGCTGATGCCGCGCGAAAACCTCAACAGCGCGCTCAATATCGCGCAGCAGATGATCAACATCCTCACCGAGCAAAATGTCAAGCAGTCGCTCACCGAACTGACCGCGGCCGACATTCTGATCTCGCCCGACTTGCGCGAAGTGAGCTTCTCCGACTTTGACAACGGGCCCAGCATCCTCAAGCGGGGCGAGACGGCGGCGCGCGCGGTGCAGGACCGCCTGCGCTCGCTCGCGGTCGCCGTGCCAGAACACGCCGCGTGGGAAGCCGCCCGTGTCGCCCGCGCCGATCTGTCGCGCGGCATGGTGATAAACGACGTGCGGGTGCAGGGTACCGAGCGGTCCAGCCCTGAAGTGCTGAAGGCCACGCTGGACATTCCGCCCGGTACCGTCCTGAGCGATGCCGAACTCGGCAAGCGCATCCGCAAGCTGGGTGCGCGCGGCGACTTTGAGCGCATTGATTTCCGCCTCATCGGGCGCGACCTAGACCGCACATTGATCGTGCAGCCCACCGAGGTGGAGTGGGGCGGCAACAACCTGCGTTTCGGCATGCGCCTGCAAAGCGATTTCAAGAGCAGCAACCGCTTTGACATCCTGGCTGCGCACACCACCAGCTGGGTGAACAGCTATGGCGCGGAGTGGCGCAACATCCTGCAGATCGGCGGCACGCGCCGCTTCGAGACCGAGTTCTACCAGCCTGTCACGCCCTTCCAGAGCTGGTTTGTCGCCACCGGCTACAACTACCTGAGCTACGATACCGATATCTTCAGCGGCACGCAGGCGGTGGCGCGTTTCAACCTCACCGAAAAGAGCGCCGGCGTGTACATCGGCCGCCAGCTGGGGCTGATCGGCGAGGTGCGGCTGGGACGGGTGCGTTATCGTGCAGCGGCATCGCCGGTCATCGTCGGCCTGCCGTTTGGCACACTGCGTACCGAATACAACGCCGACGAAGCGTCGGTGCGCATCGACACCCACGACAGCGCCAACTTCCCGCGCGACGGCTATGGGCTGAGCGCCAGTTGGCAGCGTGTACATGATATCGATCCGTTGAGCACCGCCAAGCGGCGGCGTTCCTTGAACGCAGACTTTGCAACCAGTCGCGGCCCGTACACTTTTTTCCCGTCGGTAACCTTTGTGGACGCAGGACCGGGAGGCGCGGTCGGCATCGGTGGCTTCCTGAACCTGTCCGGCACGCCGGCCCGCAGCCTGCTGGGTAACCGCACGCTGATGGCCCGCACCGTGGGCTACCGCGAGATCGGTCACGCCTTTGGCGGCGCCCTGTACGCGGGCGCCTCACTGGAACTGGGCGGTACCTTTGATGAAAAGGAATCCTTCAGCTTCGGCAAGCTCAAGCGCGCATCCGCCTTGCTGCTGGGGGCGGACACGATCATCGGCCCGCTGTATCTCGGGGCGGGCAAGACCTTCGGCGGCGGCTCGGCGTTCTATCTGTTTCTCGGCCAGCCCTGAGGCCGGCAATCGCGCAGCAAACTCAAGCATTGGCGCGGTGTCCCGGGCATTTTCGGCCCGGGAGCCGCACCGGTACTGGGGTTTGATGCTGGCGTGCGGTGCGCGGCAGCAGGCCAACTGATGTCACGCTGCCGCGAGCTGCTCTTCCGCCGCTTCCTGCATGGCGCGCGACAGGCCGGCGTAAACAGCTGCCCAGGCGCTTTCCACTTCGGGTGTGAATTCGCTGCCCAGTCCTTTTTCCAACGTCCACAGCAGCGCGCTGCCGACGGTTTCATAGTGGTGTGTTTCCACGCCGTAAGCCACGTGCCGGCGGCCGAGGTTGCGCACCACCGGCATCAGCTTCTCCGGCTGGTCCAGCAGGCATACGGCCCCGGCCAGCATGTTCATGAGCTTGCTGCCCTGCGACTCCAGGCTGCTGCGAAACAGCGGGCGCAGCGAAGGGTCGAGTTCAAACAAGCGGCTGTAGAAAAGCTTGGCGGCGGAATCTGCGAAGGGCGATACCTGGGCGAACGAGGCGCGTACCAGGGCGATCTGCTGCGGGTTCATGCGGGCTCCTGCATCAAGAAATTGTTGAGGAGCGCATGATGGCGGCCCTTTGTTCCCCTGTCGCCGATCGCGCGACGAAGTGCGAAATTGCGGGGCTGGAATGCAGCGGACGCGGCGTTTGGAAAATGTCATCGACGACATTGCACCCAGGCAGGGTGCCGCTTCCCGGCGGCCATGTCAGGGGTGTGCCGCGGTGGCTTCGATGTTAAGCTTTTGGTGATGAAAACATCACCGCCCAAGTGGCTTCCGGCAAGTAAAGTGGGCCGGTCGGGACTCACGCCTGTCGCGTGGTTTGCCGGCGATTTTGATGCACTGATTGCAACCTTCGGCGCGCGCGCAAGCCTCGACCGCGTCGGTGGAGGTGCAGGGCCGGTGCGCTCCTTTTTCCTGCACCTCGGGCGTACCAGGATCGCCGAAGTGAGTTCCTGGGCCGGCAGTCCCGGGCAGGTGGAATTAAGTCTGGTCGTCAACGAACGTGGCGTTGTCTTCTGGGAGGACTTTGAGGCGGTCATGGCCCATATACCGGTTCCGCTGGAAGAAGTGCATCGGCAGGGCGCGTTCCACTGGCGCCGGCGCAGGTCGACCGCGGCGCTGTCACCGGGTGCATGAAAAGCCGGATGATCGCGGTTAACCCGTCGGCTAGCGGGATTCGGCCGAGGGAATTTCCGGGAGGATGGTTGCTGAACAATCAGTGTGTCGTTGGTGGAGCCAGCGTACCAACAGGAAGAAGGCATTTCCATGACCAAACACCGCATCTTCACCACCGAATTCGCGAAGGTCTATCCGATGTACGTTCAAAAGGCGGAACGCAAGAACCGCACGCGGGAGGAGGTGGATCAGATCATCTGCTGGCTGACGGGTTACACGCCGGCAGGCCTCGCATCGCAGATCAGGAACAAAACGGATATTGAATCGTTCTTTGCCGGGGCGCCGGCTTTTCATCCGAATGCATCGCTCATCAAGGGCCTGGTATGCGGCGTGCGTGTGGAAGAGGTGGCGGATCCGCTGATGCAAAAAATTCGCTACCTGGACAAGCTGATCGATGAACTTGCCAGAGGCAAAGCGATGGAAAAGATTCTGCGGTGATGAAATCGGCTACCGATACGCCGTCGCTGCAGGGAGGCCGTCACACGGGTGACTTCCTGCGCTTTCCCGGCGGCACGCGGCGTGATCCGGCCATCGAGGCCTGGCTGCAGGCGTGTCCCGCATCACTGGGCCCGATCGCGCGGCGGTGGTTCGAGGTGATGCGCGGTTGCGGTGCCGATGTGCGCGAGTTGCTGCACGACGGCCATCCCACCGCCTGTATCGGCGATGCGGCCTTCGGCTATGTCAATGCGTTCACTGCCCACGTCAATGTCGGTTTCTTCCGCGGTGCAGAGCTGCCTGATCCGGCGGGCATCCTGGTGGGAACCGGCAAGTTCATGCGTCACGTGAAGATCCGGCCGGGTGAGCCGGTTGATGTTCCCGCGCTCACAACACTGATCGCGGCGGCTCACGCAGATATGCTGGCACGCTTGCGGGCCGAACCTGCCCCGGGCGCGAGCCGGCCGGCGCGCTAATTGTCTGATCTGCGCGGTAAACCATCATGCCACTGCTTTTTTCCTACGGTACCCTGCAAAAAGAAAGCGTGCAGCTTTCCACCTTCGGCCGCCTGCTGCCGGGCTGGCGCGACGCGTTGACAGGAGCGACGCTGTCGCAGGTGCCGATCGAGGACTCGCAACTGGCGGCTGCCGCCGGCATGACGCACCATGCCAATGTGAACTTCACCGGCGTTCAGGCGGATCGGGTGGTGGGAACGGTATTGGAGGTGACCGAGGCCGAACTGCAGGCGGCCGATGGCTATGAGGCACCGGCGGCGTATGAGCGGGTGGCGGCAACCCTGGCTTCGGGCCGGCAAGCCTGGGTGTATGTACACAGTGACCGGTCGCGATAGCGGCCGCGGCCAGGCGGACGAAAGGCAAAAGGCGATCGAATGAAACATCTGCACGCAGGATTGTTGATGGCGTCAACCTTGTTGGCCGGCTGCATGCCCGGCTTTCTCACCGATGCCGCGACCCGCATTGCCTATGACCTGGAGTCGGGCGCCGGCCGTCTCGGCAATGCCGAAGGCGCGCGCTACACGGTGGAACACAAAACGCCGTCCCGCGCGGGTGAGTGCACGGGGCCCTACCAGGTGCAGTTCGACAAGGTGGGCGCACTGGTGGTCTGGTGCAAGGACGCGGCGGGGGCCACGGTTTCCAGCCACAGCACTTCGTACCACGCGCGCTACGTGGATACGCCGCAGACATGGCTGCTCGACAAGGGCGCCGGCGCCACGCTTACGATTATGATCGAGCGGCGAAGTGGTCGCGCAGTGATCGCAGCCGTACGGTAACCAGGACCACCCGGCGTTGCGGCTCAGGGGCCGGTGCCGCCACCGAGAACGCCGGCGAGGTCAGACAGCAGTTCGCGCAAGAGTGCCGTGAGTGCCAGCGTGTGCGGGCCGAGCGCGTCGGAGGACATGGCCGCCAGCGCGTTGCGCCGCAAACCGTCGGCCGCATCGTGCAGCGCCCGTGCGCCGATCGCGTCGGCGGACTGCACCAGCGATTCGGCGATGCGCACCAGTTCCTGCACATCGCCGCCGGCTAGGCCGGCGAACAGGGCGTCGGCCACGGCCATCCCCGAGGTCCGGAAATTCTGCAATGCCAGCAGGTAGGTGGCGGCATTCATGCCGCTGGCGCGCAGGCCGGCGGCGCTGTCGAAGCCCGGGATGGCGGCCAGTCCGGCAGGCAGCACCGTGCGGGACACGCCGGGAGCCGGTGCCGTTGGTGACCGCCGCCCGGCCCATTGGCGCACGCTGTCGAACAGCACCTCGGGAACCACAGGCTTTGGCACAAAGCCATTCATGCCGGCTTCGATACAGCGCTGGCGGTCCTCCGTGAAGGCGCTGGCGGTCATCGCCAGGATCGGTGTGGTCGCATGGGCGCGATCGCGGCGCAGGGTGCGCGTCGCCTCCAGCCCGTCCATCACCGGCATCTGCACATCCATCAGAATGAGCTCGTAGTCGCCGCTGTCGGCTTTCTGGAGTGCCTCCGCGCCGTTGGCGGCGATGTCCACGCGGTGGCCGGCGCCGCGCAGCAGTTCGGCCGCGACCTCCTGGTTGATCTCGTTGTCTTCCACCAGCAGGATGGACACACTGCGATCCGGGTCCGTGCCGCCCGCATCCGGTTCAAGCGGATCCGCTACCGCGAGTCCCAGTGCAGCAACCAGGGGGACTTCAAACCAGAAGCAGCTGCCTTCGCCGGCCCGGCTTTCCACGCCGATGTGCCCGTCCATCAGGCGCACGAACTGGCGCGAGATGGTGAGGCCGAGTCCGGTGCCGCCAAAGCGCCGGGTGGTGGAGGCATCGGCCTGTTCGAAGGGCTGGAACAGGCGCTGCTTGTGCTCTTCGGTCATGCCCACGCCGGTGTCGCGGATTTCGAACCGCACCCACGGGGCGCCATCGCCGGCGGCGGTGCGCCGCACTTGCAGTGTCACCGAGCCGCGATCGGTGAACTTGACGGCATTGCCGCACAGATTGATCAGCACCTGGCCGATGCGCAGCGGATCGCCGTGCAGCATGGCCGGCAGCGCGGTATCGATCTCGCGGTAAAAATGCAGGCCCTTGGCTTCGGCGCGCTCCGACACCAGCGCGCAGGCATCGGCCACCACGCGCGCCAGTTCAAAGTCGCGCTGCTCGAGCGTCATGCGGCCGGCCTCGATCTTGGAAAGGTCGAGGATGTCGTTGAGGATGCCCAGCAGGTGCCGCGCTGCGCCGCCGACCTTCTCCACCTGCTCGCGCTGGTGCGGCGTGAGCGGCCCGCGATCAAGCAGGTGCGCAAGGCCGATGATCGCGTTCATCGGCGTGCGGATCTCGTGGCTCATGTTGGCGATGAAGCTGCTCTTGGCGCGGTTGGCGGTTTCGGCCGCGTCGCGCGCCTCGGCCAGCGCGGCTTCAGCGCGGCGGTGCAGGACAACCGCCCACAGATCGGCGGCCAGCAGTTTCAGCTCGCCGCCGTCGCCGTCGTCAAAGGCACCCGTTGTACCGGCAAGTTCCAAGACCATGCAGACGCCGGCGGCGTCGCGAACTGGTGCCGCCATCCCGGCATGTCCTTCGGCGAACCAGATGCCACCTTCCTGCACCTGGTTCCTCCAAACCGCCGGCCCCCATGGGGAGTCGCCGCCATCGCTGGTGATGACACGGGGCGGGGAAGCGAGGGTGCAGGCCGCGGCCGTGATGGAGAAATATACGGCGCCACGGCT
>CAYSKY010000142.1:0-7469 GCA_964431425.1 uncultured Burkholderiales bacterium | reverse complement strand
TTACGCCTCAGTGCAGTACCCGCGGAACGGATAGGGTGAATTCCGGAATGGCGGCCTCGAACCGGTTGCCGTCTTCTGCGGTCAGTTGATAGGTGCCACGCATGGTTCCGACCATGGTAGCCAGCGAGGAACCACTGGTGTACTCAAAGGACTCGCCCGGCGCGAGATTCGGTTGCTCTCCCACCACGCCGATGCCGCGTACCTCCTGAACCTGGTTGTCCGCGTCGGTAATGATCCAATGTCGGCTGATCAGCTTGGCGGCGATGTCGCCCGTGTTGGTGATGCGGATGGTGTAGGCAAAAACGTACTGGTCGTTTTCCTCGTCGGATTGGTCTGGCAGGTAAAACGCCTGCGCTGTCACAGTTACTGCGTATTTTTTGTCCGGTGGCATGCGGCGCATCGTAACACGGTCGATGCTGGGACTTCGCGTAAAATCCCGTCGCATGAACCGACGAATCGCACCTTCCATTCTGTCCGCCGATTTTGCCCGCCTGGGTGAAGAGGTTCGCAACGTGATTGCGGCCGGCGCGGATGTCATTCACTTCGATGTCATGGACAATCACTACGTGCCCAACCTTACCGTGGGCCCGATGGTTTGCGAGGCGGTGAGGCCGCACGCCCAGACAGCTGACGGCGCGAAGGTGCCGATCGATGTGCACCTGATGGTCAGGCCGGTGGATCGCATCATCCCGGATTTCGCAAAAGCCGGTGCAGACATCATCAGTTTTCATCCGGAGGCGTCCGATCACCTGGATCGCACGCTCGGTCTCATCCGTGAATGCGGTTGCAGGCCGGGCCTGGTGTTCAATCCCGGGACATCGCTTCACCACCTTGACTACGTCATGGACAAAGTAGATCTGATTCTGATCATGTCGGTGAACCCGGGATTTGGCGGTCAAAAATTCATCCCGTCGGCATTGCAAAAATTGCGTGAAGCGAAGGCGCGAATCCTGCAATCCGGCCGCGATATCTGGCTGGAAGTCGATGGCGGTGTAAAGACAGAAAACATCGCCGAAATCGCCGGCGGCGGCGCCGATACGTTCGTCGCGGGCTCCGCCATTTTTGGTAATGCGGACTATGCGGGGACAATCCAGGCAATGCGCCAGGAATTGGCCGGGGCGGGTGTGTGAATATGGATCTCGAACACACGGTTCCGGAAGCGGCCGAAACCAGCACGGAGTTGCCGGCCGAAACAGATGCGGCACTGCCGGTCGCTGCAACGCCAGATGGCACCGCTGGTGCGCCACCGGTGGCGGCAAAAAAGCCCCGCATGCGTGCGAAGCCGAAATTTGCGTTTCCGATTCCCGTGTCCGTTGTCCTGTTGGATCTTGACGGGACGCTCGTCGATACGGTCGGCGATATCGCCACCGCGGCGAACATGATGCGCGCTTCGCTGGGATTCCCGCCGCTGCCGCCCGCACTGATCACGACCTTCGTCGGCAAGGGTATTGCCAATCTGGTGTCGAAAACGCTCAAAGACGCTGTTGGAGAAGTGGGGCCCACTGCCCTGAAGGTGGCGGTCGCAAATTTTGAACGCCAATATGAAAAATGTTTTGGTGATACGTCCAAACCATTTCCCGGGGTGATTGAGGGGCTGGTTTCACTGCGCGCAAAAGGCGTTCGGCTCGGTTGCGTCACCAACAAGGCGGAAAAATTCACGCTGCCACTCCTCGAACGTACCGGCCTGGCTGGATATTTCGAATTGATCCTTTCGGGTGATTCCCTTCCGGAAAAGAAGCCGCATCCCATGCCACTCTTGCACGCCGCATCGCACTTTGGGGTCCCCCAGGCGCAAGTACTATTGATCGGCGACTCGGTCAATGATGCCGAGGCTGCGCGCGCCGCAGGTTCACCGGTTTTTATCGTGCCTTACGGCTACAACGAAGGGCAGGAATTGCGGGGGCTGGATTGCGATGCGTTCATCGACGATGTTCCGATGGCCCTGAAATTTGTTAAGCTAGCGGCTCCGCAGTAATCAATTTCTTCTCCGGTCAATCATGAATTTTCGCAAGCAAGTCTGGTCATGGCGATGGCAAAACTGGCGCTAGTGCCGCCGTTCGCCTGCCTGTCCAACCTGTTTTGTTGAAAGATCATGACCGAATCCGAATTCGCTGCGCTCGGCAGCCAGGGCTACAACCGCATTCCCGTCACGCTTGAAACCTTTGCGGACCTTGACACTCCGCTTTCGATCTATCTGAAGCTTGGAAACAAGCCGTTCTCCTACCTGCTTGAATCGGTGATCGGAGGAGAACGCTTTGGCCGTTATTCAATCATCGGACTGCCGGCGCGTGAGTGGCTGCGGGTAACGGGCAAGGAATGTGCCGTATTGCGTTCCCGACCGGGCGGGCAGACCGAGACCATTGAGCACGTGTTTGCCGGTGATCCGCTGGGATTTGTTGAAAAGTACCGGAAGCGTTTCAAAGCCGCTCCCATCGAAGGGGCACTGCGATTTGCAGGCGGGTTGGCGGGCTATTTCAGCTATGACACTGTGCGCTATGTCGAGCGCAAACTTGAACTCGACGAGCACCAGCGGAAGAAGGACGGTATCGGCACCCCGGACATTCTCCTCATGTTGTCGGATGAACTGGCGGTCGTGGACAATCTTTCGGGCAAGCTGTACCTGATCGTTTATGCGGACCCCTCGCTTCCCAATGCATATCCCAACGCACTCCGGCGGCTGACCGAGCTGCGCCTGGCCTTGCGCCAGCAGGCGCCACTGCCGGTCTATGTGCCGGGGAATGAGGTGGCGCAGCCTGTCTCCGAGATCGGCAAAGAAGCGTTTCTCAAGGCGGTTGCCCGCTGCAAGCAATACATCGTTGACGGCGACATCATGCAGGTGCAGATTTCCCAGCGGATTTCCCAGCAGTACGATGCGCCGCCGATAAACCTGTACCGCGCACTGCGTTCCATCAATCCTTCACCGTACATGTTCTATTTCGACATGGGGGATTTTCATATTGTCGGTGCTTCGCCCGAAATATTGGTCAGGCAGGAAGGTAGTAAGGTCACTGTCCGGCCTATCGCCGGCACGCGTAAACGCGGTGCCAGCCCGGAGCGAGACCGCGAACTTGAGTCTGAGCTCCGCAACGACCCCAAGGAATTGGCAGAGCACCTGATGCTGATTGATCTTGGGCGCAACGATATCGGGCGCATCGCCAGGATCGGCAGTGTCAAGGTAACGGAGCAAATGGTGGTTGAGCGCTACTCCCACGTCATGCACCTGGTGTCAAACGTGGAGGGTGAAATACGCGCGGATGTCGGCCCCTTGGACCTGCTGCGGGCGACCTTTCCGGCGGGCACGGTCGCGGGGACACCGAAAGTCAGGGCAATGGAGATCATTGATGAGCTTGAGCCCAGCAAACGCGGAATCTACGCGGGCGCGGCCGGTTATCTGGGTTTCAATGGAAACATGGATCTCGCCATCTCCATACGCACCGGGGTGGTCAAGGATGGCAGGTTGTATGTGCAGGCCGCTGCCGGCATTGTTGCCGACTCGGTTCCGGAACTGGAGTGGCAGGAGACGGAAAACAAGGCGCGCGCCTTGTTGCGGGCAGCCGAGATGGTGGCCGCCGGAATCGACACCAATCCGTCCTGAGGAATTGCCATGCTGCTGATGATCGACAACTACGACAGTTTTACCTTCAACCTCGTCCAGTATTTAGGGGAATTGGGCGAGGAGGTGCTGGTGAAACGAAACGATGAAGTTTCGCTGGCCGAAATTGAGTCGATGGCGCCGGCGCGGATTGTCATCTCGCCGGGACCCTGCTCACCGTTGGAGGCCGGCATTTCGGTCCCGGCCATTGAAAAATTTGCCGGCCGAATACCGATTCTTGGGGTTTGCCTCGGGCATCAAAGTATCGGGCAGGCATTTGGCGGGCGCATCATTCACGCGAAGACGTTGATGCACGGCAAGACCTCGCAGATGACCCATACGGGCGCGGGTGTTTTTTCCGGCCTGCCGTCGCCCTATCGCATCACGCGCTACCACTCCCTGGTTATCGAACGGGACACCTGCCCCGCCTGCCTCGAAATCACCGCATGGACGGATGATGGAGAGATCATGGGCGTACGGCACAAAACCATGCCGATCGAGGGTGTGCAGTTCCATCCTGAATCGATCATGACCGAGCACGGTCATGCATTGCTGAAGAATTTTCTGGATATCAAGGTCTAGCCATGTTTACAGCGCAGGAGGCTATCAATCGTCTCTCGGACAAGCGGGAGATCTTCTTCGACGAAATGGTCGAATTGTTCCGTCAGGTGATGGCGGGCCAGGTAACGCCGGTGCAGTTGTCCGCCATCCTGATGGGCCTTCATGTGAAGAGCGAATCAGTGTCGGAGATTGCGGCCGCGGCACAGGTGATGCGGGAGTTTTCGACCAAGGTTGATGTGGGCGATCTGCCCCATTTGGTGGATACCTGTGGAACCGGGGGCGACAAGGCGCACACATTCAACATCTCCACCGCGGCCGCCTTTGTTGCGTCGGCGGCCGGAGCGCATGTTGCCAAGCACGGTGGCCGGGCTGTCTCCTCGCAATCGGGCAGCGCCGACGTATTGGAGGCTCTGGGGGTCAACCTGTCGCTGGATGCTTCACAGGTTGCGGAGTGCATCCGGCAGGTCGGACTGGGGTTCATGTTTGCACCCAACCATCACCCAGCCATGAAATATGCCGCGCCGGTTCGCAAGGAGCTAGGCATGCGCACCATTCTCAATATTCTCGGCCCGCTGACCAACCCGGCTGGTGCCAGGAATCAGCTCATGGGGGTTTTTCACAGCGATCTGGTGGGCATACAGGCGCGTGTTCTCAAGGAACTCGGTTCGCGGCATGCGCTGGTCGTTCATGGTGTGGATGGCCTCGATGAGATCACCATTTCCGGGCCGACCCAGGTTGCCGAACTAAAACACGGTTTTGTCACGGAGTTCGTGATTGAGCCAAAGCAGTTCGGCCTTGATACGGCACCTCTGGCGTCGATCCGGGCGCCCGACCGCGCGACCTCAAGGGATATGCTGCTGTCGGTGCTGGACAACCAACCGGGCGCCGCCAGGGATATCGTGACGCTCAACGCCGGCGCAGCGATCTATGTCTCCGGGTTGGCCTCCGATCTGTGGGGAGGCGTTACGCGTGCACGCGAAATGATTGAATCCGGCCGTGCCCGCGCCAAGCTTTCCGAGTTGGTGAAGGTAAGCAACTCTCTTGGTGCGGCCGGCGCCAATGGCTGACATCCTCGAGCGAATACTGGCGACGAAGCGGCGCGAAGTTGCAGAGGCCTCTGCACGCAAACCGCTGGCTGAACTGAAGGCACAGGTACGCGATTCCGGGCCTGCCCGCGATTTTGCCGGGGCATTGCGTGCCCGCATCACGTCGGGCAAACCGGCGGTCATCGCGGAGATCAAGCGCGCCAGCCCCAGTGCCGGTGAATTCCGCCGCAATCTGCCGGGACTTTTTGATCCCGCGGTGTTTGCTACCAGCTACGAGAAGCATGGCGCGGCCTGCCTCTCGGTGTTGACCGATCGGGAATATTTTCAGGGCGCTCCAGCCGACCTGATGGCGGCGCGCCGGGCTGTCTGCCTGCCGGTATTGCGCAAGGACTTCATGGTTGACCCATACCAAATATATGAAGCCCGCGTGATGGGTGCCGACGCCATCCTGCTCATCATGGGCACCGCGCCGCGGGACTTTATGCTGGAAATGGAAGCGTTGGCCTCCGAACTGGGGATGGCGGTTCTGGCGGAATCCCACAATGCGCACGAATTGGAGGACGCGCTTGCACTCCGGACTCCACTCATCGGCATCAACAACCGTGATCTGACCCGTTTCGAAACGGATACTGGAGTAACGCTCTCCCTGAAAGGACGCATCGGACCAGAGCGCCTCGTGGTCACGGAAAGCGGCATTAATTCGCCTTCGGTGGTGGCTCGGATGCTGGAGCATGGCGTCAGCAGTTTCCTGATCGGGGGGGCGCTCATGGCCGAACCAGATCCTGGCGCGGCACTGGCTTCACTCTTCGGGGGCAGGCTGATTTGACAATCTTGTGACGGTGTTGCGAAAACGCAACACGAGCCTCCCGGCTCCATGAAAAACTGGGTCTGTGCTTGAGCAATCGCTGCAATTTTGGCAATATGCCAGAGGCTTCTCAGATATATAGGCAATCGGCAGGATGTGATGTGGGAGAAGTTACCGCTCGGCCAGGCTTAAACGGATCACCGGGATTAGGCAGGTGCTTTCCGGGCTTGGTTTAAACAAGATTCCTGCACCAAAGAATTAAAAAGCGTCAACTTAACCAAAGGAGATTTTTGATGAACAAGAAACTGATCGCCCTCGCAATTGCTGGCGCAACGTTTGCCCCGGCAGTTCTGGCGCAGTCTGCGAACCCAGTCACCCTGTACGGTACGCTGAATATCGATTTTGAAAACGTCAAGTCGGCGGGCGCCGCTGGCGCAGGCGCGAACAACCTGGCCCGCAATCGCGTGTCGGCCAATTCGTCAAACTTTGGTTTCCGTGGCACGGAAGACCTCGGCGGTGGCCTCAAGGCTTTCTTCCAGTTGGAAATGGGCAGCGTCGCAATTGACGCTGGCGGTGGCAACCTCGCCGGCCGCAATAGCGCAGTCGGCCTCCAGGGCAGCGCCGGTACCGTTTTGCTGGGTAACTGGGACTCTCCGTACAAGGCGACGACCGGCAGCGCTGATGCGTTTTACGGCACTGGCATTGGCAACTTCGTGAACATCGTCAGCGGTAACAGCACGCCGACGGCTGCGGCTGGTGCGACCCGTAACGGTTTCGACCGTCGCATGAGCAACGTGTTCCAGTATTGGAGCCCGACGATGAACGGTTTCTCGGTTCGTTTCGCTTACAACGCGAACGAGGCCAAGACCGCATCGAGCGCCGCCGTTCAAGCGAATCCGTCCGCAACGTCGTTTTCCGGCACCTATGCTTCGGGCCAGATCACTTTGTCGCTGGGGCATGAGCGTCACCAGCAGTTCGCCAACACGGCAACGGCTAGCACCCGCGACAAAGGTACCAAGTTTGCTGGTACCGTCATGCTTGGTTCCACACAGCTTGGTTTGATCGCTGAGCAGTTGACGTTTAACGGTAACATCGCGGCAACCGGCTTGAACAAAAACTTCACCGCTGGCAATGCTGACCAGGCCAATATCAACTCCTACTACTTCTCCGTGATTCACTCGATCGGTGCTGGCAAGATCCGTGTCGCCTATGGTGCCGACCGCGGCGTCAAGCTGAACGGTTCGACCAGCGTTTCCGCTGATACCCGTGCCAAGAGCTTCGTGGCCGGTTACAGCTACACGTTCTCGAAGCGTACCGACGTATACGGCATCTACTCCAAGATCAAGAACGAAACCAACTCGCGCAACGATTACGCAATCAACGGCGTAACCGGTGTTGCGAACGGTGCAGACCCGGTCGGTTTTGGCCTGGGCATCCGCCACACGTTCTAATTGCGGTTGCAGTG
>CAYSKY010000141.1:0-7540 GCA_964431425.1 uncultured Burkholderiales bacterium | reverse complement strand
TTGCCCAGCTTCATGCGTTTCCCTCCCCCGGCGGCACGGCCGGCGCCACGACATCCGCGGCAGCTGCTTCGTAAATGATTTTCCATGCGCCGTTCTCACGTTGCCAGTACTGCCGCTTCTTCATACGCGCGGCATTGTTGCTGCTTTTGTAGTCCTGGTCGAAGGTCACCATCACCATTGGCGGGACATTTGGCGTCAGCGGATACTCAAACACCGAGAGGTTGTCGATATCGACCTTCACGAAGCGCTTGTCGGCATTGACTCGCTGCTTGTGGGTGCTCCATTCCTTGTAGCCTTTGCCCTCGGCACTGAAGCTGGTGGAGTAGTGCGAAAGATACTTTTCGGAGCTGAGGCTTTCCCAATCCTGCTTCCATGCCGTCAAAGCGCCGGAAAATCCGTCGCGGAAGGCCGTCCATTCCTCGCGCGGCTGCCATTGGACGACTGGTACGATGACGATCGGCGTGGTGCCGGGGTTCACGTACTTCGAAATGTTGGCAAAGTCGTCGTTGGTCAGCACCACACAACCATCGCTGGCGCGCGGCGGGCGGCTGTAGGTGTCCGAGGGCGTGCCGTGGATCCAGATGCCCGAGCCGTTCTTGCCGAGGCGTTTGTCCCATTCGTTGGGATAGTTCAGCGGGAAGGCGCCGGGGCCGTAGAAGTCCGGCAGCTTGCCGGGGCCGACGATGGAGGTGACCTGATAGACGCCCAACGGCGTGCGCTGGTCGCCTTCGCGGGCTTTCTCGAAACCGTTCTTGCCGCCGGAGATATAAAAGTCGGCGACGTGCCGCGGTTGGCCGTCTGCGTTCTCGAACACATAGATGCGCGACTTCTCGCTGTCGATCAGCAGGGCGTGTTTTTGTTGTGGCGCCAGTTGCAGCAGCGCCGAAGGCAGGCTGTCGGCGGGCGGGGCATCAAAATAGCGGCCGAGTCGCGCCTTGGCTTCATCGCGCAGGTTCACGACCGCTTCTGAGGGCGTCTGGCCGGCAAACGCCGACTCGCGTCCCGCCTTGGCCATCAGCAGGTCGCCCTTCAGCAGGTGTCCCAGACGGAAGTTCGGGTTCTTCGCCAGGGCTGCGTCGATCTCCTGGATTGCCGGTTTGATGCCATTGTCCTTGAGCGTTTCCATGGTCCGCACCAGCGAAGCCTCGACGGCATTGCTGTAGGCGGTGGCCGCGAGCGGGGCGTTCGTTGCTGCCGAGGCAGCCGGCGGAACCGGTGCAGTTTCCTGCGCGGTTGCGCCGGCGGCGTGCAGCGCGCACGCGCCTGCCACCGCGGCGCTCGCCAGCGGCAGGAACGGGGAGAGTTTGGGGCGGTGGCGCTGGCTCAAGGCAGGGCGGACGTGTCCGGTCTCACTTGGCGCCGGCGCGCTCGGCCTTGATCAGCCAACGGTCACCGGACTTGGCCAGCTTGAGAAGCTTGCTGTTGTCGCTCTTGGTGGTATCCGAGCGGTAGGACTGGCGGAATACGGCCGTCGCCTCGTCACCCTTGACGGTCACCTTGGTCATTTTGATGTCGATGGTAATGCTCTTGGGTCGTTCAATGCGCTCCTTGCGCTGGGTTTCCCAGGCAGCGCGGGCCATGTTGTCCGGCGTTTCAAAATCGGGTGCGTAGAACGCCAGGTAGCCGGCCACATCCTTGCCGGCCCAGGCTTGCGCCCATGCCTGCACCGTGGCGTTGACCTGCGCTTCGGCATTGCCGGACATCGGCGGTTTGGCGGGTTCTGCCTTTGCAGTCTCCACCTTGGCCGGTTCGGGTTTGGCTTCCGCTTTGGCGGGTGCGGCCTTGGTTTCCGTCTTCGCTGGCTCGCTCTTGGCGGGTGTCTTGGCGGGCTCCGCCTTGGCCGCGCTGGCGACCTTCACCGGGTCGGCGGCGGCTACCTTGGCCGGTGGGCCGAACAGGTCCTTGACCATGGCGAGCTTGCCCTGCACGCTGGTGTTGCCCTTGTCGAGCTGCAGCACCTTGTCGTAGGAGCGGCGGGCGAGCTGGGCGTAGATATCGCCCAGGTTTTCATAGGCGGTGGCGTAGCTCGGATGGGTGTGGATCGCGAGCTCCAGCGCGGCCTTGGCCTTGTCGTAGTTGCCCTGGCTCGCATACAACACGGCGAGGTTGTTGTACGGCTCGGGCAGTTCCGGATAGTCCTCGGTCAGCGAGGTGAAAATCTGGATGGCGTCCGCCTGACGCTTCTGCTCGGTGAAGATCAGGCCCTTGATGAAGCGGCCCTGGGCATCCTTGGGCTGCTGGGCGAGCACGGCGTTGATCTTGGTGAGCGCCTGATCGTACTTGCCTTGTTGATAGAGGCGCGCCGCTTCCTTGGTGTCTTCGGCGGGGCCGGCGTGGGCGACCGAAATGCACAAGGCTGAAGCCAGTGCAGCGGCGCCGATACGAGCGAAGGTTGCGATGAGCATTCTGTTATAATTCATTGAATTTAATTGGAAAATGAATTCGCCTCGATAGGCGCCTATTCTACCAAGAATGCCTACACGCTACACGCCATCCCAAGTTTCTCTTCAGCCCGCTCAAAGCGGCGAAGAAATCCTGCCCCGCGCCGTTCTGGCGCGATGTTGCTGAGCGCACGCCTGAATCGTTGCTTCGCACGGCCACGCCGTCGTCGTACTGAATATTTCCAGACTGCCTTGCGACTGCCAAAACGGCAGCAAGTTGCAGGTCTGCCCTGAAATCGCCCGAATCATTTCGCCCCGACACGTTCATGCAAACCATTTACAACACCCTGTCACGCAGCAAGGAAGTGCTCCAGCCCATCGAACCCGGCAAAGTCCGCATGTACGTATGCGGCCCGACGGTGTACGACTTTTTCCACATCGGCAACGCCCGCACCTTTTCCGTGTTCGACATGGTGTATCGCTGGCTGCTGGCCAGCGGCTATGAGGTCAATTACGCGCGCAACGTGACCGACATCGACGACAAGATCATCGAGCGCGCGAACCAGAACGGCGAGCCGATCGACGCCCTGACAGAGCGCATGACGGCGGCCATGCACGAAGACTTCGATCGCCTGAAGCTGCTGCGCCCCAACCACGAGCCGCGAGCCACCCGCCACATCGAGGGCATGCTGGACATCATCCGCATCCTCGAAGAAAAAGGCATTGCCTATCGTGCGCCCAACGGCGATGTGTATTACGCGGTGCGCGCCTTCGAAGGCTACGGCAAGCTCTCGCGCAAGAATCCCGATGACCTGCGCTCGGGCGAACGCGTGGCCGTGGACACCAACAAGCGCGATCCGCTCGACTTCGCGCTCTGGAAAGCTGCCAAGCCGCACGAACCGCAATGGCCCTCCATCTTCGGTGGCGGCCGGCCCGGCTGGCATATCGAATGCTCGGCCATGTGCAGGTCGGTGCTGGGCGAGCGTCTGGACATCCACGGCGGCGGCTGGGACCTGCAGTTTCCGCACCACGAAAACGAAATCGCCCAGAGTGAGGGCGCGCTGGGCCATCCGTTCGTGAACGTGTGGATGCACGCGGCCTTCCTCAATTTTGACAGCGAGAAGATGTCCAAATCGCTGGGCAATTTCTTCACCGCGCGCGAAGTGCTGAACAAGCTGAACCCGTTGCGCGGTGGCGAGGAGGTGCGCTTCTTCCTGCTGCGCGGCCACTATCGCAGCGAGATCAACTACAACTGGGACACCTTGGTCGACGCGGCCAATTCACTGATGGGGCTGTATCGTGTGCTGAAGGACATTCCGCCCGCTGACGCGAAGATCGACTGGGCGCAGCCGCACGCCGCACGTTTCAAGGCCGCGATGGAAGACGACTTCGACACACCGGCCGCCTATGCAGTGCTGTACGAACTGCGCGATGAAGTGCGCAAAACTGGTTCGACTGCACTCGCTGGTTTGCTGAAAGCGCTGGGCGGGACGATCGGGTTGCTGCAGGAAGATCCGGCTGCGTTTGTCGCCGGTGCTGCACCGTCTTCTGGCAGCGACGAAGTGGGTGCGCTGGTGGACGAGCGCAATGCCGCCAAGAAAGCAAAGGACTTCGCGCGCGCCGATGCCATTCGCAAGCAACTGGATGACATGGGCATCGTGTTGGAGGACAAGCCGGGTGGGGTGACGGAGTGGCGACGTAAGTAGGAATTTCTGGACGCTGCTACGAGTTCCTCTTTGGAAAGAAAAGGCACGAGCGATTGCTGGGTGGTGCCTCCCCCTTTGCAAAAGGGGGATTGAGGGGGATTTGCGGTGGATGCCATAAGGCAACGATCGCAAATCCCTCCCAACCTCCCTTTGAAAAAGGGAGGGGCGGGCAATAGCGGAGCTCAGTGCAGCGACCCGATGAGTGCACATTGGCTCATGCGAACAAATAGAACCCCAGCATCCACGCGCCTCCCAGGCCAAAAATGCCCGGAAACCCGCGCCAATGCTTGAGTTTCAGCCTAAATTGCTGGCTGCAGCCTACTCAAACTGCTTCTTGAATTTCAGCAGTTCTTCCGTCAGCCAGTTCACTTCACGCCGCAGTGTGGCCACTTCGGCTTCCAGTTGCGCGACGCGATCGCCGCCGCTTTCCACCACGGCGCTTCCCGATGCGGATGCAATCTCCTGGCGCTCAATTGCCACTTCGCCACACAGCAGATGCGCCCAGCGCGATTCCTTGGTGCCGGGTGCGCGCGGCAGTTGCATCACCAGCGGACGCTCCTCGGCGGCGAGGTCGTTCAATGCACGTTCCACGCTGTCCACGGTGGCGAAGGAATGCATGCGCCCGCTGCGGCCGCGCAACTCGCCGTAGGTTTGCGGGCCGCGCAACAGCAACAGGGTGAGGATGGCAAGCCTGGCGTCGTCCAGCGAAAACACCTCGCGCAACATGTGCTGGTACTTGGCGACGCGGCTGCCAGCGGGGTAATAGGTCTGTACGAGGTGATTGTCCTGCAGGCGTTTGAGACACGCTTCCACGGTCTCGTCGCCCAGGCTCATTACCGGCTCGCGGTTGGACAACTGGTTGCTGGCGTTGACGATGGCGTTGAGCGACAGCGGATAGATGTCCGGCGTCAGGAATTGTTTCTCGGAAAGCACGCCCAGCACGCGCGCTTCGAAAGGTGAGAGATTGAATTCGATCATGGCCTGAGAGTAGGGCGGCGCAGGCAAGGCGTCAAGCGCCGCGCTGCGGACTACGCGCCATCGTTATACTCGACTACAGGCAAACAGCGGAGCGGCGACATGAAACGCAGGGAATTCGTCCAGTTGGGCATGCTGGCAGGTCTTGGGGCAATGACGGGGGGAAACGCAATGGCGGCAGCGATCAAGTCGGGCAGTGTGAATATCGTGGAGGCTGGTGCCACCGAATTGCAGGCGGCCATGACGGCGGGCAGGATCACCGCGCGCCAGTTGGTGAAACTGTACCTCGCGCGGATCAAAGCCGTCGATAGGGCCGGTCCACGTCTCAACGCGGTCATCGAATTGAACCCTGATGCCGAAGCCATCGCCGCCGAACTGGACAAGGAACGCAAGGCGAAAGGACCGCGCGGTCCGCTGCACGGCATTCCGGTGCTGATCAAAGACAACATCGCCACGGCGGACAAGATGCAGACCACGGCGGGCTCGCTGGCACTGGTGGGCAGCAAGCCGCCGCGCGACGCCTTTGTCGTCAAGCAGTTGCGCGATGCGGGTGCCATTATTCTCGGCAAAACCAATCTGTCTGAGTGGGCCAACATGCGCTCGACGCGTTCCACCAGCGGCTGGAGTGCGCGCGGCGGGTTGACCCGCAACCCGTACGCGCTGGACCGCAACGCCAGCGGCTCCAGTTCCGGCTCGGGCGCCGCAGCGGCCGCCAGCCTCGCCACGCTCACGGTTGGAACCGAAACGGATGGTTCCATCATCTCGCCGTCCAACGTCAACGGCATCGTCGGTTTCAAACCCACGCTGGGACTCATCAGCCGCTCCGGAATCATCCCCATCGCCCACTCGCAGGACACCGCCGGCCCCATGGTGCGCACGGTCACCGACGCAGCGCTGCTGATGACAGCACTGGCCGGCACCGATCCGCGTGATGCCGCCACGGCCGAGGCCAGCGCGAAGAAGAGTGACTACACGAAGTACCTTGACCCAAAGGGCCTGCAGGGAAAACGCATCGGCGTCGTGAAGAGCCAGTTCGGCGGGCGCAATGATCTGGTTTCGGCCGTGGTCGAAACGCAGCTGATGGTGCTAAAGGTTGCCGGCGCCACTCTGGTAGAGATTCCAGAATTGCCCAACGCCAACAAGTACGGCCAATCGGAATACGAGGTGCTGCTGACAGAGCTCAAGGCCGACCTCGCCGCCTACCTCGCGGAATACGCGCCGGATTCACCGCACAAGACACTCGCGGACCTGATCGCCTTCAACGAAGCCAACCGCGACAAGGAGCTGTTCTATTTCGGCCAGGAGCATTTCATCCGTGCCCAGGCCAAGGGCGGTCTGGACAGCAAGGAGTATTTGGACGCGCTGGCCAACAACATCAAGTTTTCGCGGGCCGAGGGCATTGACAAGGCGCTCGCTGAAAACAAGCTGGACGCGCTGGTCGCCCCAGCCGGCGGACCCGCATGGCTCACGGACCTGATCAAGGGTGATGCCGCCGGTGGCGGGTTCACTTCGGCGGCGGCGGTGGCGGGCTACCCCCACATCACCGTGCCGGCCGGTTCCGTTAGCGGATTGCCGTGCGGTATTTCGTTTGTTGGCACCGCGTGGAGCGAGCCGGTGCTGTTTGCCATCGCCTACGCCTATGAGCAGGCCAGCAAGCAGCGCAAGCCGCCGAAGTTTCCGAAGAGCGTGAATCTGCTGTAGTACTCCAATGTTTTCCGGAAGGGCACGGGTGGCAACTTTGCACCGTACGCCGCAACCTGCTTCCCTCTTTTGTAAAGAGGGGTTGAGGGAGATTTGCGGTGGTCCACCTTGCGCGGCCGCCCAAAATCCCTCTCAGTCTCCCTTTACAAAAGGGAGAAGTGCCTTGCGTGGACCTCGGCTTTTCGTGGCCGTGCGTATATCGACAGCCCCCTAACGTTCGTCCGTCACCCGGCGCAGCCAGTCGGCAATCGTCTTGCCCGGCTCGTCCCGAAACGTGGTCTCACGCGTCACCAGTTCGCGCATGCGGTCGAGCCGGAACATGCGGAAGTCATTGCGCAGTTCGCACCATGCCGCCAGTGTCCAGCGCTCGCCCCAGAAGTGCAGCGCGATTGGGCGCAGTTCGCGCTGTGAGGTGCGCTTGTCTTCGGTCAGGTAATCGACGTACACGTATTGCCGCGCCTTGATCGCCTGTCGCAGCAACTCGAAGCGCGCGGCCACCGTGCGGTCGATGTGAAAATCCGGCGCATAGACCTGTGTGGTTTCCAGCGCCGCACGTCGGCTGTCCGGCAGCACGGCGGCGATCTTTTCCATGGCCCGTTCCGCGCTCTTGGCGAGTGCGCTGCCGCCCCAGGCGCTCACCATGCGCGCGCCGATCAGCAAGGCTTCCACTTCGTCGTAGTCGAACATGAGCGGCGGCAGGTCGAAACCTTTTTTCAGTGCATAACCGACACCGGCCTCGCCCATGATCGGCACGCCGGACAGGCACAGGTCCTGCAC
>CAYSKY010000140.1:0-7585 GCA_964431425.1 uncultured Burkholderiales bacterium | reverse complement strand
CCGGTAGTGCCGCTGGTGATGACCGGCGCGGCCGGCGTGGCGACGTTGATCGTGACGGTAAACGCATCGCCCAGCAGCGCCGGGGAGGTTCGCCTGCCGCGGTACGTAAAGCTGTCTGTTCCGGTGAATCCGACGTTTGGCGTGTAGGTGATGGTCGTGCCATTGAACACCGACAGCACACCATTGACGGGAGCCGTCACCACCTGTGCGGAATCGAATGCGACGCCACCCAGATACAGGTGCTTCGGCTGGCCGACATCAACATCCACCGGCGTCGCGTAAGCAGTGTTGGCCGTGATCGGTGTCAGTTGCGCGCCGATGTACTTGGCGATTTCCGCCAGTTCATTCAGGGTCAGCGCCTGCACCGAAGACGTTGCCAGCATTTCAGCCTGGGCGCTGCGCACATAGTTGATGACCGTGCCGGTGGTACCGGCCGCGTTGAACCGGTTGCCCGTTGGCACGTCGCCATGGCAAACCGAGCATTTGCCGGCCCAGAGATTGGCGCCCGTATCGAGGAACGGCGTGATGCCGCCAATGCTGTTCGACGGCGCACTGTCGCCGGCCACGTTTTGCGCCACCACCGAGCAGGAATACGCGACGCCATTGGTCAGCCCGGAAACGGTCAGCGGTGAATTGGCAGCCGTCGCCGTGACCCCACCCGGATTGCACGTCGCACGGAAGCCGGTAAGCGGTGCGCCACCGGTGAACACTGGTGGCACCACTGAAAGTACGATTTTGGTATCGCTGGGAATCGCCACATCCAGTGTCGGGGCACCCGGCGGCACTGCCTGTATGTTCAGGCTGCGGACGACTGGCGCTGCGGCGAGGAAATTGGCATCGCCCGCCTGCGTGGCCTGGATCGAACAAGTGCCCGCACTCATGATCGCCACGGAGGTATCGGACACGACGCAAGTGGCCGGTGTGGTCGAGGCATATGAAACCGCCAGCGCCGACGATGCCGTCGCCAACGGGCTGATCGCGAATGAGCCCCCTTCGACGAAGGCTTGATTCGACTGCACCGGAAAATTAATGCTCTGCGAAGCCTGATTGAGTAATACATTTTGCGTCGCATCGGCTGCCGGCTCGTACAGAGCGCTTCCGTCCTGCGACGCCTCCAGGATGCAGGTACCGGCGCCGACCATGGTTACGGTGGTACCCGAGACCGTGCACACCATTGGCGAACGTGAGTCATACGCGATGCCGAGCGGCGACGTGGTGGTGGCCAGCGGGCTGATGACGAAAGTCGCGCCGGGCGAGAATGTCCGGGTGGATGTCGTTTGCGGGTTGAACGTGATCGTCTGCGGTGCCGGGGTGATATCGAAGCTGCGCACGACCGGGGTTGCTGCAAAATAATTTGCGCTGCCCGTCTGGGTCGCTGTCAGGGTGCAGGTGCCAACGGCCTTCATGGTGACGTTGCCGCCGGCATACGTACAGATCGTCGACGTCGACGAAGTCACCGTCACACCAAGGAGGGAGGATGCCGTCGGCGGGGTGATGGCGAACGGCGTTGCACTGAATGTCCGGTCCGCGATGGTGGGGAACGTAATGGTCTGATTCCCTTTTGCCACGGTGATGGTGAAAACTTCGTCATCAGTGTAGGTGGTTTCGAAGAAACGCGGACCGTACGAATTGGTCGCACGCATCGTTATCGTGTGTGTGCCGACGGTGCCGTTGGCCGGCGTACCGGATATGGAGATGCCCCAGGGCGCGCGCGAGTTTGTGACGAGCGACATGCCGCTCGGCAGTGCGCCGGCAACAATCGAGTAGGTCGGAAATGGATTGCCGCGACTCACCACGAAATAGGATTTTGCGGTGCCGACACTCAGGTTGATCGGGAACTTTCCGCTGTCACTCACGATGCGTGGATCCAGATTGCTCGCGGTCGGTGTGATGGTGACAAATGTCGGCGAGTTAGGCCCGGTGCCGCTGCTGTTGGTGGCGTTGACACGACAGGTATAGGCCAGTCCGTTGGTCAGCCCTGTCACCACCACAGGGCCGATCGCGGCATTGGCGCTGAAAGAATTTGCCCCGTTGGTGCAGGTGGCCGTGTAACGAATGATTGATGCCGGGTTCGGGGGGGCGGAGAACATCACGATGGCGCGCCCATCGCCGGCATAGCTCGGATAGTCGGAATCGAATACCGGGGCGCCGGGCACCGCGGTGATCTCGATATTTTGCGAGATCACAAGTGGCGTCGCTGCGAAATAATTGATGTTCCCGGGATGGCTGGCTTCAATGGTGCAGGTTCCCGTGTCCAGCATGGTGACCGTGCTGCCCGAAACTGTGCACACGTCGGGCGTAGCCGATTCGGTTACCGGAGGCAGATTCGAACTCGTGTGTGGCCCGCTGAGCGCGAATGTGCCATTGAGCACGAAAGTCTTGGAAGACTGCGCACCAAACGTGAGTGTCTGCGCCGCTTTGTTGATCGTGATGTTGCGGGTGTGCGTACTCAACACCGGCGCGGGATTCCAGTCCAGATTGCCCGGCTGGCTGGCGACGATGGTGCAGGTCCCTGCCTCTTTGATGTTTACGGTGGTGCCGGTTGGCGACACCATGGTGCACTTGCTTAGCGTCGTCGAGGTGTATACCGGCGACGGCGCGGCTGCGGGGCTGGTGGTGGCCGTAGACACCGTAAAGGTCCCATTGGGCGAATAGGTCTGCGAGCCTGTCGACGGAAAATTCAGTGTCTGATCGCCCCGGCTGATGGTAAACGCCAGGTTTTGTGTATCGGTCCCGCCGCTGTTGGTGGCCGACAGAGTCGTGTTCACCGGCGTGCCGTTGGTTGCGGCGGTCGGTGTACCGGACAGCAGCCCCGATGAGGTGTTCACACTGATACCATTGGGCCGGTTAGTGGCGTTGTAGCTGGTCGGCGACTCGATGGTGGAACCCGACGTGACGCCAATCTGATAGCTGAGGCTGACGCCGACTTTTCCGGTCTTGGTCGAGGCGCTATTGATGGTGGGTGCGGGCGTGATGGTGGTGACTGTCTTGTCAGCAGCATGCGCCCACTCGTTGGCGTTGCTGGCGCCGTTGTGGATACGCGCCACGGCATAGAGTTTGTGTGTGGAGCCGAACGCCGCATTGGACGGCATTGTGTAGGTAAAGGTATAGGTTGCTTCGCCGCTGGCATTGGTCGAAGCCAACGTACCGTTGTCGGAATTGTGGATCAGTTCCCGGCTGCCGCTCAGGTATTGCAGCGGTGCGCTGCCGGAAATCGTCGTGCCCGAATCTTGCGCCGCAATGGCGACACCCATTTTCTTGCCAGAGGTGTTCGAACCCAGCGCCCCTTTCACCGTGTACGTGGCCGACTGCCCGCGCGTGAGCGTGCCATCACCGGTAAGCGTCACGCTGATTTGACCGCCGCTATTCCCGTGACAAGGGATGCAGCCGTCTCCGCCGTCGCGATTGGTCAAGCCGGAAATGGCGACCGGATCATTTGGCTTGGCCCAGCCCGTCGCCTGCCAACCCAACATGAAGGTGAGCGCCAGGAATGCGCAGGTCAAAGTGATCCCGCGCGCGATTCGCCGCACGACAATTTCTGTCGCTTCCTGCGCCACCGCTATGTTTGATTTGGCCATCGTGCCCTCGCAAACGCCGTTACCCAACACCTGCCTGTTTGACCCGCCTGCGATTCAGTTCAGTCTGCGAACCTGGCACGGCGAAAGCAATGAGACACCAATCACGATATACAAAAAATCACAGGCACTGGCGCGCCTTTCCAGCCATTTTTGCCTTGGAAACCGCGCCAGTGCTCAATCTACGCCATCTTTTCGGTGCTAGGGAATAACCTTTCCTGCCCGCGCTTTCGCGGCATTCACATCCAGTTGTGTCACCGCACCGTCCAGATTCAGATCGAACAACCGGTTGTTGCCGGACGCGATCGGTTGCCCGATACGCGACTTGATCGCACTGATATCGGCGCCGGTCACGCGGCGCGAATTATTGGTATCACCAATCAGGAAGCCCATGGCTACTGCCGCGCCGGCGCTGCCATTCACGCCCGTCACCGACACCAGGACGCGTTGATTGTCCGGGATGCCGGAGAGCGAGACTTCAACGGTGTTTCCAACGGCGGTTGCGACCGCGCTGCCCACCGGCGCGCCCAATGCATCCACTACCGTGGCGGAACCAACGCTGGAGACTGCGCTGGTAAAGCCGAACACGATGACATGGCCACCGGAGCCGGGGAGCCGCGGTTCCACACCAATGGCGCCGTTGATGTCCGCCGTATTGTTGAGTGTGATCGGATAGCTGCCTGCGGCACCGTGCGACTTGCGGGAGACGACTGTGCCGGTGAACGCTATCGGCGACACCGGCGTCACCGCGACCGACGACGAGGCCGCGCCTGTGCCGATGGCGTTGGTCGCGCGCACCGAGCAGGAATATGCGACGCCGTTGGCGAGCCCGCTGACCGTGATCGGCGAAGTCGCGCCGCTGCTGGTGATGGCGCCGGGATTGCAGGTGGCGGTATAGCCGGTAATGGGGCTGCCGCCGTTGCTGGCTGGTGCCGTAAACGCAATGCCTGCCTGGGAATCGCCCGGCGTGGCCGCGCCGATGACCGGTGCGCCGGGCGCGGTGGCGGATGTCGGCGTGACGTTGACGATGCCCGATTCCGGGCCGGTACCGGCGATGTTGGTGGCACTGACTGTACACGGCACGCTCACGCCATTGACCAGGCCCGTGACCACGATCGGCGAAGTAGCGCCGCTCGCGGTGGCGGAACCGCAGGTGGCGGTGTAGCCGGTGATGCTGCTGCCACCGTTGTTGGCCGGCGGTGAGAAGCTGACGCTTGCCTGACCGTTACCCGGTGTGGCGGGTCCAATTACCGGCGCCCCGGGAATGGCGGCCACAATGTTGACGTTCTGGGTGACCTGTGCGGCCGAGGCGAAATTGGTGTCGCCGGCCTGGTTGGCTGAAATCATGCAGATACCCACGGACACAATCGTGACCGTGATTCCGCTCACGGTACAAACCTGTGGCGAGTTGGAGCCGTAGACGACCGGATTGCCCGATGCTCCGCCTGTTGCGGTGGGCGCAATGGCGAAGACGCCGCCGGCTGAGAACACACGGCTGGCCGTGGTTTGTGCCGGGAACGTGATGACCTGCGATGTCGGATCGATCTGCAGCGACAGCGTGGCCTCGCCGGCACCACCCGCGTTGGTCGCGGAAATGGCGACGCTGTAAAGACCGCTCTGCGAAGGCACGCCGGAAATTGCGCCGGTGACGCCATCGACCGCCAGGCCCAGTGGCAGGCCGCTCGCGTCAAAGCCGGCCGGTGCGTTCGTCGCCGTGATTTGATAGGCGAAGGCCTGGTTGAACGTGCCGGTTGCGCTGGTGGCACTGGTGATGACCGGCGCGGGCGGCAGTACGCTGATGGTTACCGTCTGCGGATCGCCATCATAGGCAATGCCGCCGGTACGCTTGCCGCGGTAAGTAAATGAATCCGTTCCAATGTAGCCGTTGGCCGGGGTGTAGAGAATCTGCGTCCCCGAAAACGCACCCAGCGAGCCGTGTGAGGGGCCGCTGACGACCTCGATGGCATTGAAGGCAGACCACACCTGCGCGGTCAAGGTGATGTGATTCGCCACGTTGATCTGCAAGGGTACGTTTACCGTGGTGGTCGGCGCGTTGGCAGGAATATTGGCGGCGATGTAGGTGGCGAGGTCAGCCAGATCGGCGTTGCTGAGTGACTGCACTGCCGTGGAGAACGCCATGACCGGCTGGTTGGCGCGCACGTAGTTAAGCGCCGTCGCCGTGGTGCCGGCGCCATTGAGCTGGTTGCCGGACGGCACGGCGGTATGGCACACATCGCACACTTGGGTCCAAAGGGTAGCGCCCTGCCCCGATAGCGGCGTAACCGCGACCGTCGCCGATGCTGCGCCGGTGCCAACGCCGTTGGTCGCCGTCACGGCGCAGGTGTAGGCCACGTTGTTGGTCAGGCCCGAGACCACGATGGGCGAGGCGGCACCGGTGCCGGTGATGTTGCCCGGGTTGCAGGTGGCGGTATACGAGGTGATCGCGCTACCGCCATTGCTTGCCGGTGCCGTGAAACTGATCGTCGCCTGCCCGTTACCGCCGGTAGCCGTACCGATCACCGGTGCCCCCGGTGCAGTGGCATTGAGTGCGACGTTGACGGTCGCCTGTGGGGCCGCGAGGTAATTTGCGCTGCCGGATTGGTTGGCGGCGATGGTGCAGGTGCCGGGTGCCACCATGGTGACTGTGGTGCCCACCACGGTGCAGATGCCTTGCGTGATAGAGGTGTAGCTGACCGCGAGCCCCGACGACGCCGTGGCGACCGGTGAAATCGCAAACGTGCTGCCCGCGACAAAGCTGCGCGCCGCCTGGGTCTGTGCCGGGAAGGTGATGGACTGTGCCGCCTGGCTGACGGTGAATCCACGCGTCACCGAAGTGGCGGCATTGTAGTTTGCGTCACCCGGCTGGCTGGCAGTAATGCTGCAGGTGCCGACCGCCACCAGCGTCAGGCTGGATCCGCTCACGGTGCAGACCGAGGTCGTATCAGAAACCAGCGTGACGGGCAGCGCCGAGTTTGCCGAGGCCGTCAACGGGATGGCCGCAGGTGTGAAGGCTTGCGATGCAGGTCCCGCAAAGGTAATGGACTGGCTGGCCTTTTGCACGGTCAGTGTGAGTGTCTGGTTGGCGGGAGTCTGCGGGTTTACGGCCGAGGGATCGGAAGCCGTCACATTCAAGGGGTAGATACCTACCGTCCCGGCCGCCGGTGTGCCGGCCAGCACGCCGGTGCCCGCTGTAAAGGTCACGCCGGCCGGCAGAGTTCCCGTCAATGCACGTACGGGAGTTGGCGTGCCTGTCGCCGTGATGGTGAACGTGCCGGCGGAAAGCACGGTGAACGTGGTGGCATTGGCGCTGGTAATGGCCGGCGGTACCGGCGTGGCCGTCGGCGTCACACCCACGCTGCCCGACGCCAGGCTGGTCCCCGCGGCGTTGGTGGCCGTCACCGTGCAGGAATAGAGCTGGCCGTTGGTCAGACCGGTGATGCTGATCGGTGACACCGTGCTGGCGCCCGCGCCACTGGGTGTGCACGTTGCGTTATAGGCGGTGATGGCGCTTCCACCATTGTTCGCCGGCGCTGTGAACGCGATCGATGCCTGCGTGTCACCTGCGGTTGCGGCACCGATGACAGGTGCGCCAGGCGCTGTCGCACTGATGGCAATGGTTTGTGTTACCTGCAGTGCGGCGTTGTAATTGGCATTGCCCGCCTGGTTGGCGGCAATGGTGCAGGTGCCGGCGGCCAGCATGCTGACCACCGTTCCCGCAATCGTGCAGACAGACGGTGTCAGCGAACTGTAGCTGATGGCAAGATTTGAGGATGCCGTTGCCAGCGGCGAAAGCGAAAAGGTGTTACCGGGGCTGGGCGCGAAGTTGCGTCCCGTCTGCGCCCCGAAGGTGATGGTCTGGTTGGCCTTGCTGATGGTAATTTCGACGATCTGCGTTCCAGTACCGCCTGCATTCGTGGCCGAAACAGTGACATTGAATACGCCGGTCGTCTGCGGGGTTCCCGACACGACGCCGCTCGCCTATCTGCACCATCTGACTTGGCAAGGAGCAG
>CAYSKY010000139.1:0-7587 GCA_964431425.1 uncultured Burkholderiales bacterium | reverse complement strand
ACAGCCAGCTGCGCACCAGCAGTGACCTCTTCATCAGCAACTTTGCCGCGCTGAGCCTTTCGCTCGTCAACGACCAGGTGCTGCCCGTGGGCACCAAACTGATCCTGATGGATTACGCGACCTTGAGCGGCACCGGTGGCGTGGCCGGTGTCGCCAACCGGTACTTCAACGGTTACTTGAACGGCAGCAGCTTTGTGCTGGGGCTGAACCGCTACCGGATCAACTACACCGACACCGCCGATCCCGGATACGCCGCCGCCGTCACCCTGACCGTGATCCGCGACAGCCAGACCATCACCTTTCCCGCGCCGGTCGCCCAGTCGCCGGCCGGCACCTCACTGACACTCGCGGCCACCAGCACCTCGGGCCTCGCGGTGGTGTTTACCTCCACCACGCCGACCGTCTGCACCACCTCGGGGGTGAACGGCAGCACGCTGCAGCTGGTGGCCGTAGGCACCTGCACGATTCGCGCGAGCCAGCCCGGCGACCCCAGTTATGACCCCGCCGCGTCGGTGGATCGCAGCGTCAGCGTGCAGCCAGCCAGCACCCAGCTGCTGCTGACTTCATCGGCCGCAGTTGCACCGTATGGCGCGCTGCTGACCTTGACCGCCAATGTGGTCGGTTCCAATCCCACCGGCAAGGTGGATTTCATCGTCACCGCCACCGGGCTGAACGGGGCTGCCACCACCGCGTTGTGCAGCGGCGTGGTGGTGAACGTCGGCGTGGCGCGCTGCAATGTGCCGGGCGATGTTCAGAAAGTGAATCCGCTGCACTTCCAGGCGTCATACAGCGGCGACGCGAACAACCTCCCGGTGCTGACCTGGCTGACGCAGGCTGTGGCGATGGCGCGCCCGACGCTGACCGTGACCACATCGTCGCAGCAGCCGGTGCCCGGCCGCAGCCTCACACTGAACGCACTGCTGGTGCAGCCCGGCATTGGTGGAACGGTTACCTTCTACGAGAACGGCGCACCGCTGCCAGGATGCAACGCGGTTGCCGTCAGTGCGGTCGGCGGCGGCACCAATGCAGGCACGGCTGCCTGCACGATTGCCGCGATGACGGTGGGCAGCCACACCTACGTGGTCACCGCGCCCAACGCGAACGGTGGCGGGTTTGAACAGGTATCGCTCGTGGTCAACGTCGGCGGGTCCGGCCCGCTGGATTACAGCGACCTGTGGTGGGGCGGCGTTGCGGAAAACGGCTGGGGCCTGTCGGTCACGCAGCATGGCGGCGTCCAGTTTGTGGTGCTGTTTGTTTACGACAACGCCGGCAGCCCGGTCTGGTACGTCATGCCAGGTGGCACCTGGAACGGCACCAGCAACGTCTACACCGGCGCGCTCTACCGGCCGACCTCGGCACCGGGGACCGCCTACGATGTATCGCGCTACCACGCCAATCCGCCGGTGGGCTCACTGACGATCACCTACACAAGCGAATCCAGTGCGACGCTGTCATACACCATCAACGGCATCAGCGGCAACAAAGCCATCGTGCGCCAGCCCTATGCCGGCGCAGAAAACCAGCCGCGATTGCATGTCAACGACATGTGGTGGGCGGGCAGCGAGGAAAACGGCTGGGGCCTCAGCATCGACCAGCACGGCACCACGCTGTTCCCGGTCTGGTACACCTACGACGCCATCGGCAATCCGGTGTTCTATTCCGTGCCGGGCGGTAGCTGGAACGGCACCACGTTTGCCGGTGACATCTACTACTCCACCAGTTCCCCATGGCTGGGCGTGCCCTATGACGCCGGCGCCTTCCGGCCGAACAAGGTCGGCACCATGCGCCTCGCGTTTGTGGACCAGAACACGGCCACGATGACCTGGACCATGTTCGGCATCACGCGCACCAGCACCATCACGCGGCAGGCTTACTGAGGCCGGTCGCGCGGTTCAAGGGCCCGAACGCGGCACCAGCGGCGTTCGGGCTTTTTCATTGGCGGCCGCAGGCGCGCTGCCACCGCGAATATTGCGTCGCCCGAAAATTCGTAGATCGCCATTTGGCGCGCCTTCCAGGCCAAAAGTGGCTGGAAAACCGCGCCAATGCTAGGGTTTGGCACTTCACTTGCAGGCCATCTCCGGTGCTATCGACATCCCACGCACCTGCGAGTGTGTCCCTTCCCCGGCGCAGGCCGGGGTCCAATTTGATTTCCGGCCAACTTGGACCCCGGCCTCCGCCGGGGATGGTCATTGCCAATGGTGACTCCGTCCCGGTGCGGCAGGTATTGCAGGCCAGTCGAACCTGCCCGCCAACCCATTAACACCTGTCGTATGATTCACCGCATCCCGCCCGCGTGCCCACGCCGCCCAAACCGCCCACCCCCTCCAACCCATGCTCCCCGCCGACTTCATCCAGAAATGGAAAGACAACAAGCTCTCCGAGCGCGCCGGGGCGCAGGCGCATTTTCTGGATCTGTGCGAACTGCTGGGTGTGGAAAAACCCAGCGACCCCGATCACTACTGCTTCGAGCGCGGCGCCAAGCGCACCGGCGCCGGGCGCGGCTGGGCGGATGTTTGGAAGCGCCATTGCTTTGCGTGGGAATACAAGGCACCCGGCGCCAATCTGGACACGCCGGCCATGCCCGATGAGGAAATTCTGCGGCGGCTCCTGAAACTCAATCTCGAACGCGCGGCGGCAACCCGATGAGCGACCTGCCCGGCCCCGACGAAGGCGCCGCGCTGAGCGCACTCACGCTGGCGGCGCTGGGCAACCGCGACCCGGCGGCGGTCAATGATATTCGTTCAAGCACCAACGCGGCCGATCTGCGCGAACGCTTTGCGGCGCTGGTCAACAGCTGGTACTTCTGCGTGGCCCAGTTCGAACAGACCGGCGCCGACCCGGCCACCTTCAGGCACGATATCTGGCCGCGCGATCTGCTGATGCTGCTGTTGGTGGAACGCCGCCCGTTGTTCGACGAAGGCCTGCTGGCGCGCCTGGCCGAAATCGACCGGCGCTTTTACGCCATCGAGCACCGCTACCCACCGGGTCATCCCGCGGGCACCACGGCGCCGCGCCCGGATGACCTCACCCGTGGGCGCTGGTGGGCGGTCTCGATGCCGATGCCGCGCATGCGCACAGTGGGCACCGATCCGGTTTATGACGCGTTGCGCCACCTGGCGTTCGAGCTGGCGGGATTTGTCGCGCCGGTGGTGGAGCGGCTGCTGCCCCCGGACGGGGATGCCGAAGAGACGGTCATGGATTTCGTCCTGGAGTGGATTTCCCCGGCCGCATTGCGCCCCAGCCACGAACTGCTGCTGCAGGCCGGCTGCGAATATTTGCGTGAACGCGCCCGGGAACTTGGACTTCAGCCGGAAGCGGCACGTATCAGTGTGGTGCGTCATGCGTATTTTGGGCTGCTGGTGAACGCCTCGCTGTCGGATGCTGCCTCGTCGCATCGCTTCGAGGCGCCGCTGGTGCGCCGGGAAGACGGCCGCCTGCGCTGGCTTTGGCCCACGGCGGCGGCGACACCGGCGTAGGTGCGGTGCGTGAGGGCGCCCGCAACTCAATGAAAACTTGTTCGCGTCTTGCTTGCGGTCGCCGTGAAGCGAACAGTTAGCGTTTCCCGCGTGCCGTCATATTCAATCGGTACGCCAACTTCAACCCAGTGCCCTTCACCGCTTTCAAGCAAATTGCCGGAGACATCATCGAGCCGTACGTTGAACAGGCGGTTGTTGGGGAATAGCTGGGTCAGGTCTGGCGTCAGGTCGAAATGTTCCGGCCTCAGATTGGAGAAACACATTTTAGGCGCGGTGAACTTTCGCACCTCGTTCGGCCTTGGCAAATTGCGAATGCCGGACCCTTTGGCCGGGCGATGAACAACTGACGACACCTGCATTGCCGCTTCAGTGTCGCTGGAATCGGACTTCAGTGTTGCCTGATCAAACCGAAAACAAACTGGTCCTGAGCCGAGGCTTTGGATTCTGCCGCCAAAGGCACGCGCGCCCATCGCAAACTGCCACGTGAAGATACTGCCCCGGTACTCCAGCACCGGAAACGGGGTCTTGGCAGCAGGATCGCGGGTGCTGGTGACGAGTTCATCAGGCTTTGCGACCCATTCCCGTCCGTCGCCAGATTTTCCGCGAACGGTGACGTCATATGCGAAGTCGACGACCGTGGTGCCCAGCGCATTGGCGTGCAATGGAGCACACCCGATGGCCCCGGCCAGCAATGTGAAGCGGAGCTTCCCTGCCATCGTCATGATTGAGGAGTGGTTCCGCGCATAGTTGACCTCCGCCGCACTGATTGTCCGACGGCCGAAAGCCGGCCTGGACCCATGCTACCAACTCAAACGTAGCGCATGTCCTGCAAATCAAATTCGCGAATGTGCGCCTCGATCCAGCGTTCGAGCGTGGCCAGCAATTCAAAGACCATGATCGGCGTCCGCATCATCCGTGTCTGCAGATTGCTCATTTCCTCGATGATGGTGCGGTGCGCATTCCGATGCGCCGAGTAGGCGCTTGCCGGGATGGCGCTGTCGCGCATGATGGCTTCTTCGTGATCGAAGTGCGAAAGCAACACCTGGCTGATGTTGTGGAGGGCGTCGCTGACGCCTTCATCGCGGGTCGATAGCGCCGTGGCGCCGCGCAAAAAATCCAGTTGGCCCAGTAGCATTGCGTGCTCATGGTCGATCCGGTCATCGCCGGTCACCAACGGTTCAGGCAATTGTGTTGCCTTTGCGCGGCGTTGCGAAGTCAGCATGGTGAAATTTCGGGATGGAATGGTTGAAGCCGGGGCCAGTTTACGCCCCGGTTTGGCAATCGGGAGCGGCGTTTTTTGCTGACGGCCGTTAATCGGATTGGCGGTTGGCAGTCGCGCCGGCACTGGCGTCCGAACGATGCGGTAGGCCCCGGTGTGATCGCGAAGGCATCGTCCGTGTCGGGGGCTGGCCATCAATTGGCGCCGCCTTCACTTTAAACAGACGCCACCTACGCACACATCACCAGCGACTTCCCCGCCGCCTTGGCTGCATAGAGCGCGGCATCGGCTCTCTTCAAAGCCTCACTGATGGATTCCGGCGTTTTTTCGAAGGTGGAATGCCCGATACAGGTGGTGAGCGCAAAGCGCGCGGCCTGCATGTCGTGGGCGATGGTGTTGTTGAGCTTCTGGCAAAGCGCGGCGCATTCGGTGGAGGGGGTGTTGGGCAGCACGATGGCAAATTCGTCGCCGCCGATGCGCCCCACCGAATCGGTTTTTCGCATGTTGCGTCGCAGGATCACGCTCATGTGCACCAGGGCCTCGTCGCCGGCCACGTGCCCGCGTGTGTCGTTGAGGTGTTTGAAGTCGTCGATATCAATCATGGCCAGTGAAAACACGCCGCCGTAGCGCCGCTGCCGCTCGATCTCGGTTTCCACGATGGCGTGCAGGCTGCGGTGGTTGAGCAGTTCGGTCAGTGAATCCTGCGCGGCCAGCAGCACTGTGGCGTGAAAATTGTCCCGTGCCGCCCGCGCCAGCGCAATCATCAGGCCGGCAGAGGCGAGAGCGATCAGCATTTCAGCCAGCATGGTGGCAGGCAACGCGCCGCGCTGCGCCAGTGTGGTGGCCTGCAACAGCAGCGCCGCCGCCAGCCCGGCCAGCACCGCGGCATCATGGTTGCAATGGATGACGATCAGCACCAGCGGGTAAACATACAGGCTGTGCAAACTGGCTCCGCCGGGGTTACCTGCGTCCAGCGCGAACAGCGAGAGCATGGCAAAGCCGCTCATCGCAACAGCCATTGCCGGCGACATTTTGCCGGGGGTGAGCAGGCGTTTCATTTCGTTCTTCAGCATGCTTTTATTCTGGCTGAAGCGGCGCGCTGGCTATGTGCGGTAGCCGACAGAACCCCTGCGCTGGAAGTGCTATCAGGTCAGACAGAAAGCGCTGAGCCGGATCACCGGTGGCGCGCAGGATGGTCTAGCGCGATGCCCGGATGTTGGTGATGAGGCCGCGCTTTTCCAGCGCGAGCCAGTCATCCGTCAGGTGGACGACGATCTGATAGTCGGTGTTGCGCAAAAAGCCCGGATTGAATTCGTGGCGGAAGCACCAGAAGCCGTCGGGCCACAGGAACATATCTTGGTCGTCCATGGTGCGACATTATTGCGCTTTACAGCCGGGTACAGTGCGCCAGCGCACGTTCACGCCGCCCATCGCTGCACGGCGGTATTGCGCTGCGAGCTGGGCGGCCGGTTCCTTGCTGATTTCATGGCACAAAATGTTGTAGAACGCCATTTGGCGGGCCTTCCAGGCCTAAAATGGCCGGAGAGCCGCGCCAGTGCTTGAGTTTGCCCTTTCTGCGCCATGCGTTGCTTCGCGCCGGGCCTGACCATGATTTGATATGCATCAGAAAGCGCTTGCCAATTTGCGCCCACGCTGAGGGCTGGCTTCGGAGGTGTTTCTGAACCCGTTCCGGCGCCAATTCTCGCGACCCTCGCGGCTGTCCGGCCAGTGGGCGGCGCAGCGCAAATGGCCCCGATGCTCGATACCCACTCCCTGGAAAAACGCCGAACCCGTCCGCCGGTAAAGCGTTTCCGCGCCTACCAGTTCATTGCGACCGGCGTGGTGCTGCTGCTGGTGGTCGTGACCGCCATTGGCGCGCTGGTGCGGCTGCGAAACCAGGCGGAGTTGCGGGCCATTTCCAATGCGCAGAACCTGGCCCGTTCCATGGACCAGACAATGGCCGGGCTGATCGGCCAGATCGACATCGCCCTGCAGGCCTCAGCCGACGATATCCAGCACGAAAAAACACTCAGCCGCGATCCAGGCCGGACCATATCACTGCGTATGGAAAAGCAGCACTTGCGGCTGGATCTGGTGCGCACGTACCGGGCCACCGACGCGGCGGGAAATGCGATTTATGGCGCCGACATCAAAGCGCCTTCGCTGGACTTGAGTGACCGCGATTTCTTCAGGAAACTGCGCGCGGACCCGGCAAGCGGTCTGGTGATCAGCGGGCCGGTCAAGGGGCGCCTCTCCAACGACTGGGTCTGGGTGCTCGCGCGTCCGGTGACACTGCCGGACGGGCACTTTGATGGTGTGGTGTTTGCGGCAATTTCAGTCAATTCCCTCTCGGAGATGTTTGGCAAGGTCAAGCTGGGTGAGAGCGATGCCATCACGCTGCGCGGCCCGGATCTTGGCCTCATCACCCGCTTTCCGATGCCTGCCGACGAGGAACCCGGCTTCAACGACACGCGCGTCTCGCAGCCCATGCGTGAGGCATTTGAAGCCAACCTGATGGCGGGCACCTATGTCAGTGGCGCGAGTGCCGTGGACGGCATCAGCCGCCGACAGGCATTTGTTCGCAACCCGCGCTACGGTTACATCGTCAATGTGGGCTTGGGGCAGGACGAGGTGCTGGCCGAGTGGCGCAGGCAGTTCTGGCTGATCTCGGGCCTCGCGCTGGTGCTGATACTTGGCACGCTGACCTTTGGCTGGATAATTTACCGCGCCAACCAGCGCGAGGATCACGACATCGCCGAGCTGCACGCCAGCCGGCTCGCATTGATGGAGCGTGAACGCATGCTGGCGCGTTCGCAGGCGGCGGCGCACCTCGGCAGCTGGACGTGGAAGGCGGCCAGTGGTGAGACCACATGGTCCGACGAGCAGTACCGT
>CAYSKY010000138.1:2085-7599 GCA_964431425.1 uncultured Burkholderiales bacterium | reverse complement strand
CCACTCAATGGCACGGTTGATGGTGCCGATGGTGTTTTCGTAACACTGCCGCGGTGTGTCGCCCCAGGTAAAGAGACCGTGCGCTTCGAGAATCACGCCCCTGGCCTGCGGGTGCGCTTTCAGGAATGCCTGCAACTGCAGGCCGAGTTCAAAGCCGGGCCGTATCCACGGAAGCCAGCCGATGTCGTCGCCGTAGATCTGCTGTGTCAACGCGCGACTGTCGGCCGATGCGGCGATGGCGATCACGGCGTCCGGATGCATATGGTCGACGTGGGCTTTGTCCAGAAAGCCGTGCAGTGGCGTGTCTATGCTGGCGGCCCTGGGGTTCAATCCGTGCGTGCAATGCGGGTACAGTGCCACCATTTCGTCTTCGAATTCGCGTCCGCGATAGTGGGTAGCCAGCGAGCGCAATTTGTCTAGATTCAGGGTGGCGAAGCCGTCCAGGCTCATCGTGCCGATGTCACCTCCCGATCCCTTCACCCACAGCACCGGCACCATCTCCCGCGTCAGCGGGTCCGGCATGAAAATCTTTGACGAGGTATTGCCCCCGCCAAAGTTGGTGATCCGCTTGTCTGAACCGAGCAGGTTGGAACGGTAACGCAGCAGTTCCGGTTCCTCCATGCCCGCGGCACGGGCGTCGTCCCATTTGTTTTCCAGGAGCAGCGGTTGCTGCTCCGATTCAAGCATATGGTTCATGGGTTTTCTTTTTTGCGGACGGCACGAGGGTGGTGCATTTCGAAACATAGCAATAATGCCCACAAAGAGTCAAGATCAATCATTTTCGATCAATTTTTGACGTTTACGGGCTCCGCCTCCACCTTGCCTGATTGAATCGATGCAATAATGCTTCGCTGCAAACCAAGGAGCCGAATCATGCTGGAGAGAGAGCGGCACACGATCATTCTCAAGCTGGTGAATGACCGGTCCATCGTCAGCGTGACGGACCTCGTCGGACTGCTGGATGCCTCCGAAGCCACCATCCGGCGGGATATCAATGCGCTGGCGGAGCAGGGTACGTTGCGACGCATTCGTGGCGGCGCCGAGGCGGTCAGCCCGCGCCACGAGGCCCATCTGGTCGGTGTTCCGTTCGCGATGAGCCAGGAGCTTTGTGTTGCCGAGAAGCGTGCCATTGCACGTGCCGCGGCACAACTGATTAAAGGCAACGAAAGCATCATCATCCAGGGCGGGACCACAACCTACGCGCTGGTGGAGTTCCTCAAGGACAGCAACCTCGACATCCTGACCAATTCCTTCCCGATCGCGGCAAGGCTGCTCGAGACCAGCCGCAACCGCATCAGCCTGCCGGGCGGCACGCTGTTCCGCGAACAGAACATCATTCTCAGCCCCTTCAATAACGATGCCATTGGCAGTTTTCGCGCCGGCATCATGTTTGCCGGCTGCTTCGGCATCGGCCGCTTTGGCATCATGGAAGCCGACCCGCTGATCGCCCAGGCCGAGGGCCGCCTGCTGGAACGCGCCGAGCGATTGGTGATCATGGCGGACAGCCGCAAATTGCGTAATCGTTCCTCGATGATCGTTGCCGGGCTGGAACGCATTTCGGTATTGATCACCGACGATGGCGCCCGCCCGGAAGAACTGGAAGTTTTCCGGAACGCAAACATTGAAGTCATCGTGGTGCCGGTCCCCGACCGGGAAGTCGAGCCGGCGGCCGGCGACACGACCACGGCCGCCTAGGCCAACGCCGGCGGCCCGAATTGTCGGAAGCCCCGATCCGTATTGCACTGATTGGCTGCGGCCGCCATAGCCGGACGGTCGTAGAGCCCGCGCTTCGCCTCGCCGGGTTGCAAGTGGTGGCAACCTGTTCGCGCCACGATGCACCATGGCTGACTGGAATACCGCATTACGCGGGGCACCGGCAACTGCTGGCGGCCGTCACAACGGGACTCGATGCGTGCATCGTGGTGCTGCCCGCCGCCGCCTACGGAGAATCGTTGGTGGATATCCTGGCTGCCGGCCTGCCGGTCTGGTGCGAGAAGCCTGCCGCAGCCGGCGCCACCGAGGCGCAGATGCTCGAAGACGCGGTCCGCCGGCACGGCGTGCCGCTCATGGTGGGCTACAACAAGCGCTTCGCGCCCGCATACATGATGGCGAAGAGCGCCATGCAACTCCCGGACTTTGGAGGGCCCACATCGTTCTTCGGGAAATTCATGATGGGCGCGGGTCACTATGACACCGAAGCCGACTATCTGATCGACAACCCGGTTCACATCATCGACCTCGCGCGCCATTTCATGGGGGAGATAACTGAGGTGACGGCACGGCGTGCCGCGAGTCCGCGCGGACAGTGGAGCTATGCCGTGACGTTGCGATTTGCCACGGGGGCGATTGGACTGCTCCAGTTCGGCAATACCCAGTCCTGGCACCAGCACAATGAACTGGTTGAAATCACCGGCGCGGGTTGTGCAATCACCGTGGATAACCTGGTGCATTTCCGCCGCCGTCCGGCAGACGGAATGGAAACGGCGTGGGAGCCGAACTTCACCGTGCCGGCGGAACGCAATCATTCGCTTACGTTGGCCGGCTATGTCGGACAGTTCCGCCACTTTGCCGACGTGGTGCGCGGGAGTGCCGCGCCTGTCGCGTCGATGACCGATGCACGTCGTGCTCTGGACGTCGTCGTCGACGTTCGCCGGCAGACGGCCATCTGAATCAGACCTGGACCGAGTAACCGCCGTCGACCGTGATGGCAGCCCCGGTAATGAAGTCCGACGCGCCGCTGGCCAGGAACACGGCGATGCCCTCAAAGTCGCCAATCTCGCCCCAGCGTCCGGCGGGGGTTCGTGCAATGACGGAATCATTGAGGCCCGGCACGCTGCTGCGGGCATCGTGTGTCAGTGGCGTATCCACCCAGCCCGGCAGAATGGCATTGACCTGGATGCGATCCGCCGCCCAGGCCGTGGCCAGCGACCGCGTCAATTGCAGCACCGCCCCCTTGCTGGCGCTGTACGCCACGGCGTGGGCAACGCCGAACAGCGACACCAGAGACGCAACATTAATGATCTTGCCGCCCCCGGCGGCGCACAAATGGGGATAGGCCGCACGCGCACACAGAAAGGGCCCGGTGGCGTTGGCTTCCATGACGTCGTGCCATTCGGCAAGCTGCATGTCCTGCGGGGCGCGACGCAGGAACATGGCCGCGTTGTTGACCAGTACGTCCACACGGCCGCAGCGGAGCGCCACCTCCGCAAACAGCGCGCCGACGGCATCCTCGTCAGTTATATCGGTGGTGACGGCAAACGCGTCTGAACCCAGGTCGCGCAGCGTTGCCACGGCTGTGGCCGACTTGGCGGTGTCCCGCGCGGCGATGACCACGCGCGCGCCGGCCCGCGCCAGCCCGCAGGCCATGCCAAAACCGATACCGCCGTTGCCCCCGGTGACCACCGCGACTTTGCCGGCGAGACTGAACATGCCATTCATGCCTGCTTGACCCCGTTGATAAATTGATGGGTGCCCGGCCCGACCGTTGCAACTGCCGCAGCATGCGGCGTCACCACTTCCGCCTCACAGCCGGATGGAACGGTGACGGTGAGATTGAGCGTACCGTCGTGCAATCGCCATTGCACGCTTACGGTGCCGTGCGGCGTGGGATAAGCGCCATTGGCAAATGCCAGGCCGGCACACTGGGGTGCGATCCGCATCCTGGAAAATCCGGGCGCCAGCGGCGTCACGCCGAGCACGTGCGCGGACAACAGATAGACGGCGCCGGCCGAAAAGGCATGACACAGACTGGCCGCCGGCTCAAAACTCTCCCAGAGCGTTTCAGTCCCGGTGTCGAGCATGGGGCCGAAGTGTTCCCGGATGGCGTGCAGCGCCAGGTCAAACCGCCCGGCCTTGCCCAGGGCCGTGTTCACAAAGTGTCCGAAATAGGTATTGGCCTGGACGACATCCTCGTGGAGGTCCAGTACCGCGCCGGTCGGCGCGACCGGCGGCGCCGCCGTGAGCTTGAGGCGCCGCGAATCGGTAATGCGATCAATCATGCGCGGCCAGCGGGGCGGCGGCGCAATGTCCCACAGGATCATCGCGGCGTTGGCGTGTTGCGAGACCTTTAGATTGCGGACGCCTGTCTGCGGGTCCACCATATCGACATACACACCGCGCGCTTCATCCCACATCCGTGTGTTGATTGCCGCGCTGATGCGCTCCGCGAGCCCGGCATACCGGCGGCCGGCACGTTCATAGCCAAGACTGTCGGCGAGTGACGCAGCCGAGCGCAATGCGCCCACGTACATGGCGTTGATGATGGCGGCCTCACCATCGCGCCCGACATGCGCCCATTCGATGAAATGCCAGTACGGCAGATCGACCAGCAGATCGTGGGGGCCCAGCTGCCGTTCGAACCAGGCCAGCATGCGCTGCATGGCGGGGAACACGGTCTCGACAAGCTCAAGGTCGGCGGTATGCAGGAAGTAATGGTGAACCGCAAGCACCCAATGAAGATTGAAATCCGGAATGATGATGCCGTTGGTGTGGTGATCGCCTGGCGCGAACATCTGCATCAGGCCATCCTGGCGCTGATCCTCCGTAGCCATGATCAGCGACTGGCGGTCGATGGCGCGGGTGCTGCCGCCAAAGGCCGCTGCATGAACCAGATAGTGGACGAAGGCGTCGCCCAGCCACTGGCGCTTCTCGCGGCTGGGACAATCTTCAAACGCATCGTGGGTGCACTCGCGCACCGTGTAGCAGCCCACCTGCCAGAGGTGGTTGAGCACCGCGTCGGAGCACTCGAACGCGCCCTGGAATTCAAGCGGATATTGCAGGTGCGTGGAGCCCACGTGGCGGATGCGCAGCCCGCCCGGCGCATTGCGGATGAACACCTGGACGTACTTGACCGCCGTCCACTCGAACTTCTCGAACCGCTGCACGCCGGGTCGCGCGACGTAGCGGAACAGGTGGGCACAGTCGAGATAGGTCTCGCGCGCAACACGCGGCACGGCGGGCGCCTGCCCCGCGTATTCGCCCGGAATGGTTTCGGCAACGGCCAGTTCGATCACCTCGCCCCCCAAGGCATCGATCTCGATGCAGGGAAAGCCGGAATGCCGCTTGTCAAAAGCCAGCAGGATGGAAACGTCACAACCCTCCCGCGTTCGGACGATGGTGGCGCGTGCATCCGGCGACAGCAGCGCCGTCACGTCCTCGACCATGCCCTCCGGCAAGTCGGCAGTTTGTTCGTCGTAAATGCGCCGATCCAACGCGAGCGACGCATCCGGTATCACGGCACGCACTGCGACGACCTTCACCGGCACCACCGGCGTCTCCATCAAGGCGGGCAACTCGCGGTCCACCAGCGTCGGAAACGGCCTCACCGGACCCCAACCCTTTGAAGCGTCATCGGCCGACACCGGAGCCGTCTGGAAGCGGCATTTCGGCCACGACGAATCGTCGAACCCTGGTTCCGTCCATGCCGCCGGCAGCAGGTTCGCGTCAAAATCCTCGATGAAATCCTGACCCCAGCCGCTGCGAGGTGTATCGCGCCGCCACGCCGTCCCCTCGAAC
>CAYSKY010000138.1:0-2075 GCA_964431425.1 uncultured Burkholderiales bacterium | reverse complement strand
TCTCCGCATCGAACAGCAACGCACCATCGCCAAACACCCGCTGCCAGACGTCGTGTGCAGTTTGGTACCAGGCCATGTCGACGCCGTATACATGCACCAGCATTGCGATGACATTGGTGCCCGGTTTGAGATGACGGGCGATTTCGTGACTGTCTACGCGCTGGTATGCCGGCGACGAGCGGCACGGTCCGCGCCCCACAAACCCGCCGTTGACATACAACTTGTACCGGCCATCGACCGTCATCTTTGCCTGTGCCGAGGCGCAGTTGGCAGGCAACTCGAACGTTCGGCGAAACAGCACCCAGCGGTTAACCCCCACGCTGCGGCGCGGCGCGCCACCTCCGATCAACGAACGGAATGTGACGTCCTGATCCGGCGGTTGGTCACTGGTCCAGATGAAGCGGGCACGGGGAGGCATGCGATTTTTTCCTTGACGGACAGGATACGTCAGCCATTTGCCGGCAGTCGTTGCGGCATCATCCGCGCCGGCAGAAACGCCAGCAGCGCACCGGCAAGGCCGAAGACCGGCGCCGTCCACAACAGTCCGTGACGCAGCGCGCCGGCACTGCCAAGCGATCCTGTAAATGAATCGCTGATCATTCCCGCAATAAGCGGACCGATCGCCGAGCCAAGTATGTTGGTGGCGATCAGGAAGACCACGGTGGTGACGCTTCGCATGGAACCCGGCAGCAGGCTCATTGACAGCCCCAGAATCGGCGGAACACGGGCGATGGTCAGGGCAAATGCCGCCGCTCCGGCAGCCAGCGATACCGGCTTGGGTACGTCGGAACAGGCAACAATCATGGCCGGCACGGACAGCAGGCAGAATACCGCCGGCAGGATTGCCAGCCAGCGGTCGTTCCGGGTGCGTCTCACCACGGCCGGGCACATGAAGCCGCTGCCGAGCGAAGCCGCCACCATCACGATGCCGAGGCCGGTGCCGGCGACGAAGCCCAGTTCGGTGTAGCTCATGGAAAAGGTGCGAATCAGGCTGACCGGGTACCAAGCGACAAACGCGTAAATGCCAATGCCATACATGCCGTGTGCCAGCAACAGGTAGCGGAACGGGCGGCTGGCATACATGGTGCGAAACGCTTCGAGCACGCTCCCGCCACCGGCAACATGCGGTGTGTCGCCTGATACAACCCTGGATGGTTCGCGCAAGGTGAAGCGCACCAACGCAGCCAGCACCAGCCCGATGACGCCGAATGTAATCAGCGCAATTCGCCAGCCGTAACGGTCAATCAGCATGCCCATGACGGGCGACCCGATAATGCCCGCCGCCGGCAATGCGGAATTGAATATGCCCACCGCCTGGGTGCGTTTCTCGACGGGAAAGTAATCGCAAATCAGCGACACCGCCGCCGGTACACAACCGGCTTCACCGGCACCGACGCCGGCGCGAGCGAGTACCAGTTGCACGAAGTTGGTGGCCGCCCCGCATGCAGCTGCCATCAGCGACCAGATGGCAACCGACCACGCCAGAATCCGGTTGCGCGCGCCACGGTCCAGCCAACGCGCGACCGGAATGCCAAACGCAACATAAGCGATCACGAACGCGGCGCCCGACACCAGACCCACCTGGGTATCGGACAATCCCAGGTCCACCTTCAGCGCCTGGACCGCCATGCCAAACGAGAAACGGTCAATGTTGGCGATGATATGCACCAGCCACAACACAAACAGTGCGTAGTAGGCGCTTGTGCGGGACACGGGTGCAGCCGGCTGCGGGGTGGAATTCAAGATTGCGCCTTATTGAAGCAGGTGATGCGGCCAGGACACCTGCCGCCGCCGCCCCGTCTGTCCCGCATTTCGGGAACCTGCATTGTGCAGCGAAGGTGACAGAACATTCAAAACAGGCCCAGGTCGATTGCGTTGCCCATCGCGACGAACGCAGCGGCATTCGGATGCAGGTGATCGCCCGTGTCGTACTCTGGCCGCAAGCGCCCGGCATCGGCCGGAATATGCAGCACGCGGTCAAAGTCAATCACGCCATCAAACTCTCCCGACTGCCGTATCCATCGGTTGACTTGCTGCCGCACCAGTTCCTTCTCTTCCAGAAAATAGAACGCGTC
>CAYSKY010000137.1:0-7604 GCA_964431425.1 uncultured Burkholderiales bacterium | reverse complement strand
GCCCGGCAGAATATCGACGAAGGTGCGGTGACAGCCGGCTACCGTGCCGACCGCGTGGCGGTGCTCAAGCGCCTCAATGAGTCGCTGGCCACCGAAATCGTCTGTGTACTGCGTTACCGCCGCCACCACTTCATGGCCAGGGGCATCCACTCCAAAAGTGTGGCTGATGAATTTCTGGTGCATTCGAACGAAGAACAGGGGCACGCGGACCTGCTGGCATCGCGCATTGTGCAATTGGGCGGCGAACCGGACTTCTCGCCCTCCACGCTGCTCTCGCGCAGCCATGCGGAGTATGTGGAAGCCGGCGGCCTCGGCGACATGATTCGCGAGAACCTGGTTGCCGAGCGCATCGCGATCGACAGCTATCGCGAGTTCATCCACTTCCTGGCTGACAAGGATTCCACCACGCGCCGCCTGCTGGAAGCCATCCTCGCGGTCGAGGAAGAACACGCCGACGAACTGGCGGACCTGCTGCTGGTCGCACCGGCGGCCGACACCCGGCACAAGAAGGGCGCCGGCAAGAAGCACCGCGCTGCTTGAACCGCGTCCGTTCGGGGCGGCGGTGAGTCTGCCCATACCAACGCCTCCCGGCGGAGGCTATTTCCCGCCGGGTGCCGTGCCTGAGCCGTTGCCGCCCGCAACGCAGGTAGATGCGCCACCGCCGGCAGAGTCACCGGCTGCCGATGCCGGGTCGCCAACCGAGGCGCCAACCGAAGCGCCAACCGAAGCGGTACCTGAAGCGCCAATCGCACCGGCTGTGCGGCGTTCGTCTGCCGCGCTTGCCAACGGCATCATGGCCGGCATTCTGGTGGTGGCGGCTTTGTATCTGGGTCGGGCCTTTGTGGTGCCTCTTTTGATCGGCATTCTCACGAGCTATGCGTTGCGCCCGGTGGTGGACCTGCTCAAGCGCTGGCGAATCCCGCGCGCGCTTGGTGCGGGACTGGTGCTGTTGCTGGTAACGGCGGCAGCGGGTTGGGGCCTGGTCGCCAAGGCTGACGATGCAGCCTCAGTCATCGAGAAACTTCCGGAAGCCGCCCGCAAGGTCCGCCAGCATGTGCAGGAGGCGAGGTCTGCTGGCCCCGGACCGTTGCAGAAAATCCAGGAGGCCGCGACTGAACTGCAGGGTGCCGCAGCCGAGGCGGCCGGTGAAAAAAAGCCGGCCCGCGGCATCACCGCGCTCGCCGCCGTGCGGCCCGCCGAGCCCAGTGTATGGCTGCGAGATTACATGCTGACGCAATCCGCGCTGCTGTTCAGCGTGGCGGCGCAGGCGCCGATCGTGCTGCTGCTCGCCTATTTTCTGCTTGCCTCCGGCGAACACTTCCGCCGCAAGCTGGTGCACTACGTCGGCCCGACGTTCGCACGCCAGCGTGAAGCCGTGCGCGTGCTCGAGGAAATCGACACCCAGATCCAGCGCTACCTCCTGACCACGCTGGGCGCCAACCTGTTGGTCGGCGTGGCCACCTGGCTCGCGTTCGAGGCGCTGGGAATGCAGCAGGCCGGTGTGTGGGGCGCCACCGCGGGGCTCCTGCACTTCATTCCCTATCTTGGCCCGATTGTCTTCGCGGTGCTTTGCGGCATGGCCGGCTTCATGCAGTTCGACACGATATTTGACGCCCTGCTGGTCGCCGGGGTCTCGTTGCTGGTATCGGCGGTGGTGGGTTCGCTCATCATGACCTGGGCGCAAAGCCGCTTTGCACGGGTGAATGCCGCCGTGCTGTTCATTGCGCTGCTGTTCTTCGGCTGGCTGTGGGGCATCTGGGGTTTGCTTCTGGGCGCGCCGCTGGTGGCCATCGTCAAGGTGATCTGCGATCGCGTCGAGGCGCTCAAGCCGGTGGGCGAGCTGATGGGGCCGTAGCGCAGGTTCTCGTTGCTGTATGCACGAAATCAAAAACCCCGGCATTGATGCGGCTTGCAGGCCATTTTCAGCCTGCAGACCGCACCAATGCTGGGGTTTCATCCTCAGGGGCCCTCTACATTGCACCCCTTGCCTGCCATCGGCCGCAGCCGATGGCCACTACTTACTAGCGCGTGCCGACGACTTCCACATCAACGCGGCGATCCGGCTGCAGGCAGGCGATCAGGCGCTTGCTCGGCGCGTTGCCCTTGCAGTCATCCGGCTTGGTAACCGGTACCGATTCACTCTTGCCGACGGCGGCAATTTTGGAACCATCGAGCTGACCGCTGGTGACGAGGTAGTCCTTGACCGCACCGGCACGAGATTCGGAAAGTTTCTGGTTGTAGGCGGTTGAACCGAGCCGGTCGGTATGGCCTTCGACGGTGATGGTGTCGAAGCGGGTGCCGCGAATGTCATTGGCAAATTTGTCGAGCGCGAGCTTGCCGTCCGGCAGGATCACGGCGCGATCGAATGCAAACAGCGATTCGGCCGAGAAGCTCACGCGCTGGCGCTGCGGGGGCAGCGGTGCCACTGGAGCCGCGGCGACCGGCGCGATGGTTTCCGGTGGGGGCGCAACCGGGGTGGGCGCCGGTGCCACATAGGCAGGTGTACTGGCGACGTAGGCAACCGGTTTGCGTCCGCCACCAAACGGAAACACCAGTCCCGCCGAGAACAGATTCACGCGACCGTTGGAGCCCATGGCATCGTCGATGCGGTAGCGCTCGCCTTCGACACGCAATAGCACCGCCGGGGTAATCGCATATTGCACGCCGACGCCGACCTTGTAGTTGACCTTGCGCGTGCGCGGGCTGGCATCACCGATCAGATTGCTGACGATGCCGGTACCGCTGAAGCTGTCGCGCGTCTTGGCGTAGGTGGCGCCGACGCGGCCGATCAACGCAAAGTCGTTGCTTAACGGTGCGCGTCCGACCAGATCAAGGCTGGCTCCCTGCACGCGTACCTGGCCGTCGAGGGTTCCAGCCGGGACGGTTTGCGCCGTCCAGCGGAACTTGCCGAGGTTGACGTAACCGGCCTCCAGCGCAAAGCTGGGGTTCATCTGATAGCCGAGGAAGGCCTTGTAGCCGTTGTCCTTGTCGTCGCTGGAAAGTGAAAAGGCGGACGCGCGCGAACCGAGCAGGATGTTGGTGATGCGTTGCTCGTCAATCTTGGCGCGGCTCTGGCCATAGGAAAGGCCGCCGTAGTAATCGCCGCTCTCCTGTGCCGATGTGGCGCCGGAAGCCAGCGCCGCGGACACGGCAGCGGACAGGATACAAAGCTTATGGATGGATTTCATTTTCTGCCTTCTGAGGTTTGCCGGCTTTGCCGCGGGTTGCGGTCCTGCCGGCGATGGTGGAAATACTGCGGATGGAAATCGCGGGGCGGTTTGCTCAGCCCGTGACGCGGATGTTGTCGACCACGTGGTGCACGCCGGGCGTACTCCAGGCGGAATGGCAGGCCAGGTCGCGGGCCGCCCAGTTTTCGGCGGTGCCCGACAGCACCACGTTGGCGCCGGCGACTTCCACCTGGATATGGTGGGCGCCGGCAAAGGTGCGGCGGCGCATGGCGTTTTCGATCTGTGCCTGCACCACGCCGATCGAGACCGTGGGGCGGATGATGATCTGTTCAGACAGGCCGGTGACGCCCATGAGATTGCGGATGGCGGCTTCGGCGGCGCGACGCTGGTAGTCCCACTCCACGCTGCCGGTGAGCGTCACCCAGCCGTTTTCCACCACCACCTGGATGGTGCCGCGGGGCAGATTGGTAGTCCACTGCAGCACGTTGCCGGCGGCGTGGGCAATGTCGGCATCGCTGCGCTGGCTGGGCCCGGGCAGCACGACCTCGAGCTCAAGCGCAATCGCCTGCACGCCGGAGATCCGCTGCGCGGTGTGCTCGGCGGCACACTTTTCGGAGTAGCTGTTTACGCGCCCGGCGAGGGTGACAACGCCATCCGCCACCGTGACACCGATATGCGCGGCATCGATGGCCGGTTCCCACTGCAGTTCTGCCATTACGTCGCGCTGGAGTTGCAGATCGGTCTTCATTCACGCCCCTGATATTCGGCAAGGAAGCAGTCTGGCCAATGCAGGCGCCTTCATCTGTGCGGTAGCGCGCGCTGGCTGTGGGTGTTCCGCCACCGGCGCGAGCCTGCGTCGGTGCGGCAGGGCACAGACACAGCGGAGGCGAATGTCCATGCTGGCGTCCGAAAAGGAGAGTTGATGAACCATGGAGACAGAAGCCGGTCGGGTGCACCCGGGGAACCCCGTGCATTCCCGGCAAGATGTCGCCGCTGGTGGCCATCGACTGTTCCCGCCGGATGGGTGGGTGGCTGCGGCCTCCTGTGCGCCGCGTTGCTTTCAGCCTGCGGCTCATTGACGCTTACACCGGTCCCCTCGTCGCTGGTGGCGATGCCGGCGGCATGGTCGGTGCCGGTTGCCGTGCCGGCCTTGCAGTCCGCCGTGCGGTCTGACGTGCAGCCGCCATGGTGGCTGGCGTTCAACGATCCCCTGCTCGCCGACCTGATTGACCGCGCCCTGTTGAACAACACCGGTATCGCCGGTGCCCGCGCGTCGCTGCTGCAGGCGCGTGCGCTGCGCGATGTGGCGGCCGCCGGGCTGCTGCCTTCGCTGGGCGCGTCGGTTTCCGCGCAGCACAACAACAGCGACAACAGCACCGGCGGCGACACCCACGGCAAGATTTTTCGCGCCGGCCTCGACGCTGCATGGGAGCTGGATATTTTCGGGGCGAATCGACACGGCCTCGCCGCCGCCGAGGCCACGGCCGGGGCTGCCGCCGCCAGCCTTGGAGACGTACAGCGATCGATCGCCGCCGAAGTGGCGCTGGGCTACCTGACACTGCGCGGTACGCAGACCCGGCTGGGAATTGCCGAAGCCAATCTCGCCAGCCAGCAGGAGAATCTGCAGATCACCCGCTGGCGCCTGCAGGCCGGACTGGTCACCGCGCTGGAGACCGAACAGGCACGTGCCGCCGTTGAGCAGACGCAGTCGCAACTGCCACTGCTGCAGACTGCCATCGAACAAACGCGCCACGCCCTGTCGGTGCTGACCGGCGAGGTACCCGCGGCCCTGTCGGGACTGCTGGCCGAACGCGGGCCGATCCCGCAACCGCCGCTGGCCTTGGTGGCGGATCTGCCGGCCGAAACCATCCGTCGCCGGCCCGATGTGCGCGCGGCCGAACTGCAGTTAAGCGCCGCCGCCGCCCGGGTATCGCAGGCACATGCAGCCCGGCTGCCAGACTTCAGTTTGAACGGCTCGATCGGTGTCAGCGCAATCACTCTCAGTGCACTGACGCATGGTGCATCGATGGCGGGCAGTGTGCTGGCGGCCGCCTCCGGGTCACTGTTTGACGGCGGTGCCGGTGCGGCCGGCGTGCGCGCGCAGCAGGCCGCCATGGAGCAGGCGCGGCAGACCTACCGCGCCACTATTCTGGCGGCACTGGCGGAGGTTGAGAACGCATTGGTGACATTGCGCGGCGATCGTGAACGTCTGCTGGGATTGCGGAACGCGGCCGATGCCGCCGCCATCGCGGCGACACTCGCGCGCCAGCGTTTTGGCAGCGGCCTGGTGGATTTTCAGGTGGTGCTGGAAACGCAGCGCAGCCTGCTCAGCTCGGAAGACGTAGTTGCCGGCGCCACCGCCGAACTGGCTGCCGATCACGTACGCCTCGTCAAGGCACTGGGCGGCGGGTGGCAACCCGGGCCGCCGTCACCCTCCACCGCATCACGGACTTCAATTTCATGAACAACACGCCTCCCGCCGGCCCTCCTGCACCCGCCGCCGCGCCGGCCGCCGCCGGCAAGAATTCCGCCGGCCTTTCCGCCATGCTCGATGAGCCGGCCACCCGGGTCTGGTACCGCCGGCCGTTGCTGTGGGGATCTTTGCTGCTGGTGTTGCTTCTCGCTGCCGGCGGCTGGTATTGGCAGCGCCAACGCGCCGCCGATGCCGCGCCCGTCTACGTCACGCAGCCGGTGACCCGTGGCAACCTGGTGCTGACCGTGACCGCCAACGGTACCTTGCAGCCAACCCGCGCCATCAGTATCGGCAGCGAATTGTCGGGCACCGTGCTAAAGGTCAATGTGGACGTGAACGACAAGCTCAAGAAGGGCCAGGTGCTGGTGGAACTGGACACGGCCAAACTCAAGGACCAGATCCTGCGTTCGAGCGCCGTGCTGGCCGCGGCCACCGCCAAGGTTGCGCAGACGGCGGCCACCGTGAAGGAAGCGCGGGCCGGACTGGCGCGTTTTGAAGAGGTCGCGCGTCTATCCGGCGGCAAGGTGCCGTCCAGAACCGAGCTCGACACCAGCCGGGCGGTGGTGGCGCGTGCCGAGGCCGATGAAACCAGTGCACGTGCCGGTGTGGCCGATGCGAAGGCGGCGCTGTCAACCGACGAGATCAACCGGTCCAAGGCGTCGATCCGCGCCCCTTCGGATGGTGTGGTGCTCACGCGCAATGTCGATCCGGGCAATGCGGTGGCCGCGTCGTTGCAGGCGGTGACCCTGTTCACGGTGGCCGAAGATCTCGCACAACTGCGCTTGCAGGTGTTCGTGGATGAAGCCGATGTGGGTACCGTTGGTATCGGCCAGACCGCCAGCTTCACGGTCAGCGCCTATCCGGCCCGCAAGTATCCGGCCACCATCACCCGCGTGGCCTTCGGTTCCACCATCACCGACAACGTCGTAACCTACCTGACGTATCTGGACGTGAACAACAGCGATCTCAGCCTGCGTCCCGGGATGACGGCCACCGCCACCATCACCGCGCAACAGCGCAAGGATGTGTTGCTGGTGCCCAATTCAGCCATGCGATTCTCGCCGGCCACAGCCGCCGCCGGCGCCGCCGCGAAGCCCGCTGCGAAAGGCGGCATCGTCTCCAGCCTGGTGCCGAGGATGCCGCGCGGCAACACCCGTGGCACGGCCGCCGAGGCGGCGAGCACGGCTGCGGTACGCCAGGTCTGGGTGTTGCGTGAAGGTGTTGCCGTCGCGGTGGCAGTCATGCCCGGCATCAGCGACGGGCGCATGACGGAAATCGTCAGCGGCGACCTCGAAGCCGGCATGCTGGTCATCACCGACCAGAAGTCCGCCGCCGTCAAATGAGCCCCCGCCGCACCGACACCGAAACGCCGCAGGCGGCGGTGCTTCCGCGTCACCTTTCGGTGGTGGTTGCGGGTGAACCACAGCCGACACCTGCGCCACCTGCAGCCGGCAAGGCGGGAGAGGTGCCCCTGATCCGCCTGCGTGGCATCACCCGGCGGTACGGCTCCGGGCAGGCCGAACTGATGGCGCTCAAGGGCATCGACCTGGATATTCAAGCCGGCGAGTTCGTGGCCATCATGGGCCCCAGCGGCTCCGGCAAGTCGACTGCCATGAACATCCTCGGCTGCCTCGACACGCCGAGTGCCGGGCAATACCTGTTTCGTGGCACGCATGTCGAAACGCTTTCGCGCGACCAGCGTGCACGGCTGCGGCGCCGCTTCCTCGGCTTTGTGTTCCAGGGCTTCAACCTGCTGGCGCGCACCTCGGCAGAGGAGAATGTGGTATTGCCGCTGCTGTATCGCGGCGAAACCGCCAGCGTGCGCAAAGCCGCCGCGGCGAAGGCCTTGCAGTCGGTCGGGCTGGGCGGCTGGGAGCACCACACCCCGGGCGAATTGTCCGGCGGCCAGCAGCAGCGCGTGGCGATCGCGCGTGCGCTGGTGA
>CAYSKY010000136.1:0-7678 GCA_964431425.1 uncultured Burkholderiales bacterium | reverse complement strand
ACTCCGCCGGATGCCGGCACCAAAATAGCTTTGACCCAGCAATGGAGAACGCCAAGTCGAGCCCATTTTCTTGGCACGAAACCATTTGCAAATCATTGATTATTATTGGATTTGCGCGAAACGCACATTGATGGCCATGCTGTCGAAAGTCTTTTTTCGGAATTGTGAACTGCTTAACATTCACGTTCCTGCATAGAAGGTATCCTTCAGAACACTTCGCACGCATGACGCCACTTTCTTGCGCATGTATGCCAACGGTTTTGAGCAAGTGGTTGCAAAGAAAATAAATGTCCAAGGCACCCGATGCCTGGAAAACTGAAGTACGGCGCGCATCAAAGCAAAAAACGACAGTCCCAAGTCCTGCGGCACAAAATGCCCACGCGATGAGTTGGATTGCCAGAAACGAGTAGTTGAGAGAACCAATGAAGGTTTTGGGAGAGTCTGATGGTTCGGTTGCTAGGCGACAGGTTTCCGCTCAATGCAATTCTGCTGGTGGCGGTTGACGCCGTTGCGTTGTTTTTCGCCATCGTCTTCGGCTACATGCTGCTATATCCCGGCGGCAATTCCGAACTGGTCAAGTCGATACCCGGTGCCACGGCAATCGTTCTGGCAATGGTGCTGGTCACTGGCTCACTGGGCCTTTACCGCGATCTTTCCCCGAGAGATTTTTGGCCAAAAGTCGTCCGGGTAGCGCTCGCTTTCGCCGTTATCCTTCCCGGGCTGCATTGGATTTTTTATCGTCTACCGGACGGTAGCGTCTGCTTGCCCTGCCTTGGCGGCACGATGGCGCTTGGTTTTGTCGCCAAGCTCGCAATCTTCATGCTGAGCCACGCGTCGCCGCTTCGCCAGCGCCGCGTGATGGTGTTGGGAGTCGGCTCTGACGCGGCCGCCGTGAAAGAGACCCTTGAGAAAGCCGGATCTGCGCGGGTTTCGCTTATCGGCTTCTATTCGCCTTACCCGGAGAACGCGGTAGACGATTCGATACCTACAGGCAAAATCCTTTCGTCCGCACAGTCCATTGGCGAGATCACGGGCAAACACAACATCAATGAAATTGTCATTGCCATGCGCGAGCGTCGCGGCGGTACATTGCCGCTCAAGGAGTTGCTCAACTGCAAATTGAAGGGCGTGAAAGTTACTGATCTTTCCGCTTTTTACGAGCAGCACCGTAGCCGGGTCCGGATCGACCTGTTGCGCGAAAGCTGGTTTATCTTTGGCGACGGCTTCCGGCAGGGCAGGGTACGCATGCTTGTCAAACGGGCCTTCGATATATTGGCAAGCGCAACGCTGCTCATCTTGAGCGCGCCGGTCATGGTCATCGCCGCCATCGCGGTAAAGCTGGAAAGTCCGGGTCCCATCATTTACCGTCAGGAACGTGTGGGATTGGCCGGTCGCACATTCAACATCATGAAGTTCCGGAGCATGCGCGCTGACGCCGAGAAGAATGGGCCTCAGTGGGCGCAGGCCGGCGATTCAAGGGTTACCAGGGTTGGAAAGTTAATGCGCCTGACCCGTATCGATGAGCTCCCGCAACTTTTCAGCGTGCTTACGGGCACGATGAGCCTGGTTGGGCCGCGACCGGAGCGGCCCTTTTTCGTAAAACAACTTGAAGAGCAAATTCCATTCTATTCGGCCCGGCACAGTGTAAAACCCGGGGTTACCGGATGGGCTCAGGTCCGCCACAAATATGGCGCGTCCATCGACGACTCTTCAGATAAGCTGGAATACGACCTGTTTTACGTAAAGAACCACACGTTAGTATTTGATATTCTTGTACTTTTCCACTCAGTGAAGGTGGTGCTTACCGCTCAGGGTTCACGCTAAGAATTGGAGTTTTCGCATTAGTCAGTTTTTTGCAACGCCAGTGAAAAGGGCGAGGAAATCCTCGCCCTTTTCACTGATGCTACATTGCACGCAAAGTCTACTCTGGTTGGAAATGATTGGCTGCGCCCACGTCAACCCCCGATTTCCAGCCATACCAATTTCGACACGCAGCAGGCATAGCAAGTTTTGCGCTGGATTGAGGCAGAATTGATTGAGGTTGGTTCAAAGCCCCCAGTGCAAAGCAAGTGCCTTCGAATCCGCATTCAGAACGACATTTCAATCGGGATATGGAATGTCAAACTCAGTAGTACTTTCTTTTCGTCGCTGAAACTTGAGGCTAATTGCCTTCACATGCCCAATGGGCGAGGCGATGCCAGACCGTTCACGGGACTGAATTCGTCCCGATCTGCACGGCTCGTGTGTACCTACTGGCAATTGGGCCCAAAACTACCTTGACTCTTCGGGGGCAGTGTGTCGGCAAATTTGACATGTTATGTCCTGCCGCACAGCTCATAAAATACTGATTAATAGAGCCTTATTGTGCATGCAGAGGCCGGCGGACTAATTGCGATTGTCAGGATAGTGTAATTGTGACGGAGAATATTACAGCTGAGAGTAACTTTCGACTTTCCAAGGCGCCGTTTTCTATATAAGTATCTGTTTTATTTAAATAAAATAAACTTGGCACAAAACATGCTTAATTTTTCCCATCCTCACCTAATGAAATAAGGACAAGCATGATCTCCAAAGCGCGCGTTGCACTTACGACAGTTTTTCTTGCAGGATTGTTCGCGGCACACCCCGCCTCTGCAGTACCTTACACGGTGACAGCTTGGGCACCTGCAGGCGGCGCTGCGGTCAATATCAGCAAGACTGACGCACCGACCAAGACCTACAACGGGTCCGGCGGCGGTTTTGTCATGACCAACACAACTCCTGGCAGTGTCGAGTCGTTTATCTCTTGGTGCGTGGATATATTTCAAGTGATACCTGGTTCCAACGCCGGACAATACACCCCCGATATCGGTGGCCTGACACTATCGGCAGCAGTTAGAAATGACCTCGGCCGCCTGGCAACGCTTGCACTTGCTAGCGCCACTGCGACCGGCCCAGGGTCGGGTAACAATGCTGCCGCATTCCAACTGGCAGTTTGGGAAATTTTTTATGAACACGGCACAGGCGGATACAATCTCGGATCAGGTACCTTTCAATCTAACTCAACATCTTCCGCTCCGCATTCAACGGCGCAACAGTGGCTGACCTCGCTCAATACAAATTCCAATATTGTCAGCACCTACTCGATGAATGTGTATACGAGCGGCGGGTATCAGGATCAGATCACGTTCAAGAGCGTCCCGGAACCTGCGACGTTGGGGCTGCTCGCGGTCGGGCTTATCGGCGTCGGCTTTGCCCGGCGCAGAGTGGTAAAGGTGGTAGCCAATTAGTAACCCGCCCAACAATAAAAAACCCCGCGACTCGCGGGGTTTTTTTTCGCCCCCGATTGGCGCCTATAGCGCGTTTGTAGCGAACTGCGATGCTTGCCACCGCTGGTAAACAATCGAAAAATCAACGCTTTTGTGAAAGTTTTGCGCAAAGCTCTACGGTAGCGGGATGTACAATCAGCGACGCAATTAGCCAGCGCCGAATTAACCAATCGCCAAAGCATTTCCACGTGGTGGTCGCATCAGGCTCTTCAAGATTTTGTGGCTGGCGAAGGCCGCACGAACCCTTCAACACTTGATCGCTGCTGGTAACGGCCCAAATGCACCAACCTGCTCAAAAGCTGCTTTGTTCAATAAAAGACAACTCTTCGCGCTGTTACCGATAGCTGCCTTGCTGGCAATTACATCGGGCACATACTGGCAGACCGTCGCACAGCTTCTCGGTGTGGGCCAACTCCAGGAGAAAGCGACTGACGCACCTTTGGTAATTCTGGTGGCGTTAGTGTTAATTTGGAATGCAAGGCAGCGACTGTCCCAAACTCCATTGCACCCTTGCTTCTGGGGGCAGCTTCCGTTGCTAGGTGCCGGTTTCGTCTGGCTGTGCGGCGAATTGACCTATGCTCGGGTCTTCACCCAACTCGCGGTGATTGCAACCCTCCCCGCGGCTGTGCTTGCGGTCTGTGGCAAGCCATGGTTGCGCATTCTGACGTTCCCATTTTCGATCCTTTTGTTCGCCTTGCCAGTATGGGTTGTGATCGTTCCCACGCTGGTCAAGATGAGCGCTTTCATTGCAGAGTTGGCAATCAAGGCATCGGGCGTGCCAATCTACCGGGACGGGGCTTATTTCATTTTGCCCAGCGGTTCTTGGTCGATCGCGGATGCCTGCAGTGGCGTAGCCTTTTTCAGCACCAGCCTGCTCTTGGGGCTTATTTACGCATGGACAATCTTTGAATCGACACGAAAGCGCATATTGTTCATTGCGGGCGCAGCCGCAATAGGCATTGCGGGAAACTGGATACGCGTGTACCTCACCATGATGGTCGCTCACCTGTCCGACAATCGTTACCTGCGGGACGACCATTACATGTTCGGGTGGTACTTGTTTGCAGTGTTCCTGTTCAGTTACTTCTACTTTGGTTGGCGATATAGAGATGCCAGCACAGGGAATTCCGAGGCTGCAAGCGGGACTTCGATCGCAGCGCCGGGAGGCACGATGGCATTCATGATTGCCAGCCCCTACAAGCTGACAGTGGCAGTAGTGCTTTGCATCATGGCAATTGCAATTTGGCCATTTCTTCATGGCAAACTGTCCGCGAATGTAGATGGCTCTGCGCCCCGTATAGGCACAATCTCTTCAGCGAAAGGTTGGGCGGCGGTTGCACGCGAGCAGAGTGACTGGAAACCAGATTTGAAGAATGCCTCTTTCGACCGTTCGCACACTTTCGAGAATGAGGGCAGGAAGGTTACGGTCTACTTTGGGGTCTATGAGAGCGAGGATTGGGACAGGAAACTGGTCAGCGTTGCAAACCAGCTGGCGGGTCGCGATGGATCAAACTGGAGTCTCGCGGATCGTGACAGGGTGCAAGTCAAAGTCGGTGATTCCGATTTCAATGCCAAATCCGGCGTGATCGTTGGGAAAGGCGTTCGCCTACTCGCATGGCAATGGTATTGGGTTGATGGAAAACAAACTTCGAACGACTTGGCTGCGAAGTTAAAGCAGTTACAGTCTCGCCTGCGCGGCCGCGAGCCCTTGTCTGTCTGGGTTACGGTTTCCACGCAAGCAGATCAAGGCAACGACGACGCGGGTCAGGTTCTAGGGAAATTTCTAAATGACATGTCGCCTTCATTTTTGAAGGCACTGGTATCTGGCAGCGACGACTTTGTCCGAATTGACAAATAGAACTTTCGCCCCCGCCGGGAGGCCGCGCGGTTTCAATTTTGCGTTCGGCCGCTATGCCGTTTCAGGTTTACAGACATGATTTTTGACCCAACGGTCTGGTGTTACGGATTCGCTGCACTAATATTTGCAGCCTTTGCCGGCAGGCTGCTGATCGGCTGGAATACCGGTGCCCGCACACTACTTGTTTTTTCCGCTGCCTTGGCAAGTACGCTTTGGGCGCTCTGTGTCCTGGTCAGCACCTATCTTGAAAGTAGCGCATGGTGGTCATTCGCCAGGGGGCTTGATGTTATTCGCGTGAGCGCATGGCTACTTTTTTTGCTGAACCTGCTTGGGGTCTGGCATCGCAAGGCCCTGCCAGACAGAGCGGTCTCGCTATGGCTGATGGGACTAACCGGTATTGTTCTGGCGGCATTTTTGTTCCCGCCAGGGCCTCCCTGGCAGGCAGGGGCAAGTGAGCGGGGCACCTCGGTTGAATTTCTGATTTTGCTGGGCATTTCAATTGTCGGTCTCACCTTGACCGAGCAGTTGTATCGGCGCACGCCTGAGGAGCGGCAGTGGGCGATCAAGCCACTAATCGTTGGCCTCTCCGGCATGTTTGCCTTTGATCTCTTGCTGTATGCGGAGGCGGTTCTGTTCAATTACCTTGATGCGGGGATGTGGGCGGCTCGCGGCGTCGCGCACGCTTTCGTGGTCTTCTTCGTGGCAATTGCTACCGCACGAAACACGGCATGGACAATCGACCTGCATGTCTCCAGAGGGCTGGTATTTCAGTCCACCGCGGTAATGATTGCGGGAGTTTGCCTTCTGCTCGTTGCTGCGGCCGGGTATTGGGTACGGGCATTTGGCGGCGGGTGGGGCGCGACTCTCCAGATTGCTTTTGTCTTTGCAGCCACGCTTTGTATCGCGGCCCTCTCGCTGTCAGGGAGCCTGCGCTCCAGGCTTCGGCTTTTTATCAACAAAAATCTTTTCTCGTACAGATACGATTACCGAAAAGAATGGCTGCGCTTCACTGAAGTTCTGGGAACATCTGAGACCGCGGAGAAACTTCACGAACGTGTCATCAAGTCCATTGCCGAATTGGTCGAGTGCGTTGGAGGTGCGGTATGGCTTGAGCGGGCGGGAATGTATTGCCAGGTTGCCCGCCTGAACACGCCTGAAATCACGGCAGTGGAGCCGTTGGCGAGCGAGTTCTCCAGATTCCTGCACGATACCGGCTGGGTGCTGCAATTGGATGAAGTACGCACTTCAAAGGATCGCTTCGCTGGACTGGCGCTACCCGACTGGATGGGTTCAATCCCGAACGCGTGGTTGGTGGTGCCATTGCCAAACGGTGCCTCGACGATTGGCTTTGTCCTGCTGACTAGACCACTTGCCCCTGTCGACATCAACTGGGAGGTCAGGGATTTGCTCAAGACAGCCAGCCGGCAAGCCGCCAGCTACCTCGCCCAGTTCCGTGCCAACGAAGAACTGCTGGAGGCGGAAAAGTTCAACGCATTCAATCGAATGTCGGCGTTCGTCGTCCACGATCTCAAAAACCTGATCTCCCAGCTCGCGCTATTGCTCAGGAATGCCGAGCGCCACCGTGACAATCCGGAGTTTCAGCGCGACATGCTGGAAACGATCGAGCATGTCGTTCAGCGGATGACGCATTTGACCCGGCAGTTGCATACAGGGGCAGCACCAGCTTCAAAGCCGTGGCCTGTTGATCTCGGGGAAATCATCTCCCGCGTAGTGGATGGAAAGAAGCATTACCCTGTCGCTGTTATCGTAGAATCGGGAGCTACCGTCAGGGCGCTGGCCCATGAGGAAAACATTGAACGCGTGATCGGGCATATTGTCCAAAACGCCATCGATGCGACGTTGGATCACTCCCAGCCCGTCACGGTTCGCATAGGCTCCGAGAATGGCCATGCTGTCGTGGAAGTGCAGGACCATGGCACCGGCATGAGCGAAGAGTTTATTCGTGAAAAACTCTTCCGCCCGTTTCAAACAACCAAACCAGCCGGCATGGGTGTCGGAATGAACGAGAGCTACCAATACATAAGCGGGATCGGTGGTCGCATCCAGGTTAAAAGCGAAGTAGGTGAGGGCTCGAATTTTCGCGTGCTTCTCAGACTGGTACGCGACCCTGAACCGCCCAACAATGGAAACTAGCCACGCATGAGCGATACCAAACGCAAGCCGTTGCTGATCGTCGAGGATGATCCTGCACTACAGAAACAAATGCGCTGGGCCTTTGACCGCAACGAGACCCAGGTGGCCGGCGACGCCGAGAGCGCATTGGCACAGTTGCGGAGGCATGAGCCGGCCGTAGTGACGATGGACCTGGGCTTGCCGCCCCACCCGGACGATACCACCGAAGGATTTGCGCTTTTGGAACGCATGCTGGCATTGGCGCCGCATACCAAGGTCATCGTCCTCACCGGGCAAAACGACCGCAAGAATGCATTGCGCGCCATCAAGCTTGGGGCCTATGATTTTTTTGCCAAGCCATTTGAGCCCGAATTACTGG
>CAYSKY010000135.1:7467-7763 GCA_964431425.1 uncultured Burkholderiales bacterium | reverse complement strand
ATTTCCATGACCTTGTCGGCAGCCGCCTTGGCTGCGGCCGGGGCGCTGCCGGCCAACTCGAACATCTTCTGCACATGGGCCACGTACTTGGTGCGGATGTCCTTCGATTTATCGTCGTCCTTGGTGTAGTAGTCGCGGTCAGGCAATCCCAAGCCGCCTGCCGAGGTGAAGGCGATCACGCGCGAGGAATCGGCGAAATCCTGGTTGGAGCCGTAGCCAAAAAAGAAGCCGGCGTCATTGGTTTCCAATTGGAACGCGGCCAGCAGGGCCGGCAGTTGTTTCAGCGAGGTGATGGC
>CAYSKY010000135.1:0-7457 GCA_964431425.1 uncultured Burkholderiales bacterium | reverse complement strand
GCGTTGATCTTGTCGAGATGCGGCTTGAGCGGCGTGGCGCCCAGCTTTTCCACGGCTTCCTCATTCATGCATGCGGCAAAGTAATCGCCGATTTTTTGCTGCGCGGCATTGCGCTTGATGGTCGTGCTGCTGAGGCCATCGAGGATGCCCCACAGGAACTGCTGGTTGTCGGCGTAGAGCTTGCCATACACGCTCCACTTGGCCTGGTCGGCGGGAATCGGGTTGTTCTTCATCCAGCCGCCGCAGGTGTACTGGTAAAAGTCCGTGCAGGGGTCGGCCGTCCGGTCCATGGCGTTCACGTCCAGGCCGGGCGTATAGGGAAAACTGGTGAGCGGCTTGTCGGCGGCCTTGGCGGCCGGCGCGGCAGGTGCCTGTGCCAGAGCAAGCGTGGTGCCCAAGGTGCCCAGGGTTTGAAGGCCGATCAGGGCGGCCAGGCGGGTCATTCGAGACATGCGGGTTCTCCGGATCAGAAGGTGGGTGGAATGCCCCGGCACCGCCTCGGCGTCGCGAATTCCAGCCTGAAGTCACGATTATGCCGCCTGCCAGGGGCATGCCATGAGACAGTTTGTAACGATCCCCCCGCCTTTCCCCTCCGCGGGCAGCGCTTGCAACGCAGAATGTGAAATACCACAAAGAGTAATTCGGGCGCCTCGTCTAGAATGACCCGGTGGTGACGACGCGGCGGATGCACGCCCGCCACGAAGTTGCCATATTTGGCGTCAACACCAACATGACGGCGGCGTTACCCGCATAGACGGGCGCATCGCCGGAAGCGCAGGCGGGACCGGTCGCAATCAACAAAAACAGGGAGCTTGATATGTCAGCACTGAAAAAACTCGTGGCCCTCGCACTGCTGTGCGGCGCGGCCATGCTGCCCGGCCAGGCGGCCGCCGCCGAATGGTTCACCTGCCCGTCTTCGGGCGTTGCCGCAGATCCGGCACAGGCGCAGGTCTGCGCTGAAAGCCGTCAGGTGGGTACGCGTGAAGTACAGATCGCGCAACTGGGCGCCGGCCGCGTCTGGCTCAAGTGCGCCAACGAAGGCAGCGAGTGCCGGTTTCGCGGCAAGCAGCGCATCGCCTTTGGCGCGAAGAACAACTGGGTCTATGGCCTGCATATCAACGGCGTGATGTGCAACAGCGGCTCGTTTGGTCGCGACCCGGCCTACGGCATCGTCAAGGCTTGCTACTACGAAGCCGAAACCCCGGACGGCCCGCGCGGCTCGATCGACCCGAACTGGCAGCGATGCTCCGGCGAAAACGGATTCTGCAATTTCTCCGGCCAGCGGCGCGTGGCGTTCGGAGCGCGCGGCAAGTGGTCTTTCCGCATCGCCACCAACGGCGTGCAATGCAACACCAGCACCTTCGGCGACCCGGTCAACGGCGTGGTCAAGGGCTGCTACCTTGATCCCAACTACTGATCGGGCACCGCGATGAACACCACATTGATGACACGTTCGCCGCGCGGCATCGCTGCGCGCCTCCTTGGCGCCGCCCTGCTGCTGGCCGCCCTGCCGGCCGCCGCCGATTCGCAACGCTTCGGCGACTGGCAGGTGGAACGCTACCGCGGCGTGGTGGTGGCCACCACCTCCACATCAGACGCCGCCATCGGCTACGTCTGCACGCGCTCGCCCAACCAGTGCCAGTTTTTTTTCGCCGCCGCCAACCTGCGCTGCGCGCCGGGCAGCCGCTATTCGCTGATGTTCAACGGCGGGCGCGAAAGCACGCCTCGCAACGCCACCTGCCGTTCGCTGGAATGGCGCTCCAGCCAGCCACTCGCTAACGTGCTCGACACCAATGACACCCTGTTTCGGCAGATGCTCAACGCCGATGGTTCCACCGTGAGTGTGGCGCGCGGTACCGGCAGCGGCGATTTCATCACCTCCAAGTTCAGCATGAACGGCTACCGGCCGGCGTTTGATCTGGTGAACCAGTTGCACGGTGCGGGCCGCTACGGCGATTCACCGCCGCCGCGTCCGCAACAGCCGGCCTACGCGCCGCCGCCACCGCCGGCACCTGCTTATTACAACGTCGACCAGAGCACGGCCGCGCCCAAGCCACCGTTCATCGAAGTCTGGGAGCACGCCGACTACAAAGGCCGCCGTCTGTTTGGCCGCTCGAACGTCCCGGACCTGCGCCAATATCAGTTCGACAAACTGATCTCATCCATCGCCATCCACCAGGGCCAGTGGCAGTTCTGCACGGGGATCAATTTCTCGGGCAAGTGCACGGTGTATTCGCCGGGCCGGTACCGATTCATTACCGTGGACAACGACACATTCTCGTCGTATCGCCGGGTCCAGTAGCCCGCGGTTCACACCATGAAAAACGCCCGGCATGCCGGGCGTTTTTCATGGTGCGCCGCCATCATGCAGCGGCTCAGCAGTGCCGCCCCTGTGGCGGCGGCCCAGCACCAGCTTCACACCTTTGAACCATGCCAGTCCCAACAACGCCACGCCGGCCGCCGCCGCCAGTTGCGGCAGGGTCGGCGCACCGAAGGCGAACAGCGTACGCACTGCCGGCACACCCAGCACGATACCCAGCAGCACCACGGTAGCCAGGCTGGTCCACACGAAGTAGCGGTTGGCGTTGCCCGGCGGGCGATCACGCATCAGGCCCCATGAACGGTTGGTGTAAATCAGCCCCAGGTTGGACAGCACCAGCACCGTAAAGGTGAGCCCCCGTGCCACATCATCCGATCCGGACCAAACACGCGAACCGGCAAACACGGCGAGGAGCATCAACAGCAGGCCGGCCCCCTGCCACAGCCCGCGCACCATCACCGCGCGATCAAACAGCCGCACACCGGGGCTGCGTGGCCCGGACTTCATCGCATCCGGCTCCAGATGCTCGGCCTCAAACACCACCGAGCAGGCCGGGTCAATGATGAGTTGCAGAAACAGGATATGCACCGGCATCAGCAGCATCGGCCAGCCCATCAGCACCGGGATGATCGACAGGCCGACGATGGGCACGTGCACTGCGACCACGAACACGATGGCTTTTCGCAGGTTGGCGAACACGCGGCGGCCATAGCGCACCGCCGTGAGGATGGACGCGAAGTCATCATTGAGCAGCACCAGCGCCGCGGCTTCGCGGGCCACATCGGTGCCGCGCGCCCCCATGGCCACGCCGATATGCGCGGCCTTCAGGGCCGGTGCATCGTTCACGCCGTCGCCGGTCATGGCGACAATATCGCCGCGCGCGCGAAACGCCTGCACCAACCGCAGTTTCTGTTCGGGCTGGACACGGCAGAAGATGTTGGTGTCAGCGAGTCGGTCCCGCAGGGCGGTGTCGTCCAGGTTTTCCAGTTCCGCGCCGGTCATCACCGCACCCGTGTCAGACAATCCCGCCTGCCGCGCCACCGAGCGCGCAGTCGCAGGATGGTCACCGGTGATCATGACCACACGGATGCCGGCCGCCTGGCATTCAGCGATGGCAGCGGGCACATCCGCACGCACCGGGTCTTCGAGCCCAACCAGACCGAGAAATTCGAAGGCAAAGTCGTGCTGATCCTCGGGCAACACCTCGGACTTACGACTGGCCCGTGCCACACCCAGCACCCGCAGGCCGTCTGCGGCCATCACCGCCACTTCGTCCGCAACGCGTGCTCGCCGGGCGGCATCTAGATGGCAGAGCTCTGCAATGGCCTCCGGCGCACCCTTGGCCGCGATCATCCATTCATGTCGGTCGGGTGACTGCCATACCCGCGACATGGCCAGCATCTCGCCCGAAAGGGGATAGTCCTCCACCAGCGTCCAGTCGGAATGCAGATGCCCGGTTTCGGCCAGCAGGCGTTTGCCGGCGTCGACGATGGCGGTCTCCATCGGGTCAAAGGCGCGGCGGTGGCTGGCCAGTACCGCGAACTCCAGAACCTCGTGAAACGCTTCGCCCAATGCGGTGGGGCCGGTAGCCTCCGCGTCGATCGTTTCGCCGTCGCCCGCCTCGGACCACAGCCGCCGCACCGCCATGCGGTTGGCCGTCAGCGTTCCGGTCTTGTCGACACACAGCACCGTTGTTGCCCCCAGCAATTCAATGGCCGGAATGCTGCGTGCCAGCACGTTCTCGCGGGCGAGACGCCACGCGCCCAAACCCAGGAACAGCGTGAGGATGACGGGCAACTCTTCCGGCAAGACGGCCATGGCCAGCGTGAGCCCGGCCAGCACGCCATGCAGCCAGTCGCCGGTGGTCAACCCGAACGTCACCGCCAGCGCCGCCGCCAGCAGAAGGCCGGCGATGGCGATGCGTTTGACGATGCGCGCGGTCTCGATCTGGATGGGCGTGCTTTCGTTGCCGAGTCCGGCGAGCGACTTGCCGATGCGGCCCAGCGCACTGCGTTCACCGGTGGCCGTCACCTCGCCGCGCGCGGTGCCGCGCGTGACCAGGGTTCCCGAATACGCTTGTGCGGGTTGATCGCCTGCAGGCGCATTCTTCACGTCAGCCGCGCCACCCGTCGCCGGTATGACGGCCTCCGCCGCACCCGCCACCTTGTCGACCGGCGCGGATTCGCCGGTGAGCAGCGATTCATCGATCGCCAGATTGGCTGCCTCGATCAGACGCATATCGGCCGGCACGCGATCGCCTTCGGCCAGCAATACGTGGTCACCGGCCACCAGTTCGCGTCCGGCGATGCGGTGCGCGTTGCCATCCCGCACCACCTGCGCACGCGGGCTGGAAAGATCGCGCAGGGCTTCCAGCGAACGTTCCGAGCGCCGTTGCTGGAAATACGTGATGCCCATCACCACGAACACAAAGGCGAGCAGCATCAGCGCTTCCTGCAGGCTGCCCAGCAGCATGTAGATGGCGCCGCAGGCCACCAGCAACAGGAACATCGGCTCGGTGACCACGTCGCGCAGCAGCCGCAGCGCACCGCGCGGGCGTGAGACCGTCAATTCATTGGGCCCGTCTCGGGCCAGTCTTGCGCGTGCTTCCGCTTCGCTCAGGCCCTGCTGCAAAACAGGTGGGGCCGTGGCGGTGGTGGGTCGGTTGTCAGCCGGCGGGCGCGCTACCGGCACGGGCATGGTCAAGGTCGGGCCTCTTCCATGGGTCAACGTGGGTCATCAGGTTCAGCACGCGATGGCGCTGCAGCACGCGCACGCGCGCTTCCACGGCGATGTCGTGGCCGGCTTCGACGGTGATGTCGGCGGCAACTTCAATATGCGCATCGACCACGATCATGTCGCCCATCTTGCGGGTACGGATGTCGTGCACATCAATCACGCCGGGGGTTTCGCGAATGGTGGCGCGGATGGCCTCCACTTCCTGTTCATCGGCGCCGCGATCCATGAGGTCATGCAGCGCGTCCCAGCCAAATTCCCAGCCCATCTTGGACACCATGAAGCCCACGATGAGTGCGGCGATCGGATCGAGGATCGGGTAACCGGCCAGGTTGCCGACGATGCCGATGCTCACCACCAGCGACGATGCCGCATCCGAACGCGCGTGCCAGGCGTTGGCCACCAGCATGCTCGACTTCACCCGTTTGGCGACCGCCAGCATGTAGCGGAACAGCAGTTCCTTGCCGGCCAGCGCACCCAGCGCCACCCACAGCGCGATGATGTGCACCTGCTGCACGCTCTCCGGATCCTCCAGTTTGCGGAATGCCGACCAGAGCATGCCCACACCCACCACCAGCAACAGCACGCCCAGCACCAGCGAGGCAGCCGTCTCAAAGCGCTGGTGGCCGTAGGGATGGTCCTCGTCGGCGTCCTTTTTGCTGTGGTGGTTGGCAAACAGCACTACAAAGTCGGCGATCAGGTCGGACAGCGAATGGATGCCGTCGGCCACCAGGCCCTGCGACTTGGCCATGATGCCCACCGTGATCTGCGTCACCGTCAGGCAGACGTTGACCACCACGCTGACCCAGGTACTGCGTGAGGCGGCGGCAGCGCGTTCGGCCGGCGTGTGCTGCGTGTCTTCGGTGTCGTCTTCGAATTCGGTCTTGTTCATGGCCATCGGGGATCGGTGCGCTGCGCCGTGTCCGGGTATTGGGTGAAGTTTACGCCGCGCGCATGAAGAAACTGTGAACGCTGCCGCACAGACGCCAGGCGGTCGAAAGGCCAAGCATGAACCAATCGCCCACCAACATCGCACCGCCAACCAACGACATCAGGTGAGGTGCTGCACCGCCGTCACCGACACCGGCGCGCTCTCGCCGGGGTGCCGCCCCAGGCTCAGCGGCATGCTCAGGAACGCTGCCAGCACGGCAGGCACGGTGGCCAGCAGCATGACACCGGCGGTCTGGCGGATGAATTGTTGCAGGGCGGGATGCATATGCGGCCTTTCAGTGGATGTGTGCGAGGTCTCCATGCTGCAGCGGCCAGCTTAAGGGCGTCTTAGCAGGCGCCGAACCGAAAAGGGCCGGCTTAAGAATTCCCTAAGGTGACCACGGCAAAGTGATCATCAGGCAAACAAGGAGCAACCATGAACACACGCATTTTGAACACACACCCCGCACGGCTGGCTATCGCCGTGTTCGCCGCCGCCACGCTGATGCAGGCGGTACCAGCCCGGGCCATTACCCCGGCACAACAGCTGGAAGTCCTCAGCACACTGGCCGGGCGCCCCGCGCAGCCGGCGCAGGGCCGGCAGTTCTTCACCGCTACACACGGCCGCGAGTGGAGTTGCGCGTCGTGCCACGGCAACGTGCCCGTGCAGGCTGGCAAACACGCCGCCACTGGCAAGGCCATCACCGCCCTCGCCCCGGCGGCCAACCCCGAGCGCTTTGCCGACACTGCGCGTACCGAAAAATGGTTCCGCCGCAACTGCAACGACGTGCTCGGCCGCGAATGCACCTCCGCCGAAAAGGCCGACGTGCTGGCCTGGCTGGTGACGCTTAAGCCATGAACCAACCCATCAATTTCCACCGGACGGACATCATGAACCGCACAACCCTTTCCACCCCCCGGCGCATCGCCACCATCGCACTGGCGGCCGGCGCTCTGGTCGCGATTTCGCTGGCGCCCGCCATGGCCGATCGCGACAAGCACGGCCCGCGCGTGCCTCCGCTTCCCGCCTATCAGCAGGAGTGCGGCAGCTGTCACACGCCGTTCCCGGCCGGCATGCTGCCGGCGGCGTCCTGGCAGCGGCTGATGGGCAACCTGTCGAAACACTACGGCACCGATGCCTCGCTCGATGAGGCCGCCACCGGCCAGATCAAGACCTGGCTGGCGGCCAATGCCGGCACCTACAAGCGTGTCAGTGAGCAGCCGCCCGAAGACCGCCTCACGCGCTCGGCGTGGTTTATCCGTAAGCACGATGAAGTTTCGGCCGCCACCTGGAAGCTGCCGGCCGTGAAAACCGCCGCCAACTGTGCCGCCTGCCACCCCAAAGCCAATGAAGGAGCCTTCAATGAACGCGATATCCGCATCCCCCGATAGTACCGGCGACGCCGGAGGCACCAATGCCCCGGCCAAACCCGCCACCATGAAAGTGCTGGTGTGGGATGTGCCGGTGCGGGTG
>CAYSKY010000134.1:4891-7823 GCA_964431425.1 uncultured Burkholderiales bacterium | reverse complement strand
AGGATTGGCGGCGTTGGAGGTACCCGCCACGCCAGCCACCGTGACGTTACGCACTGTCTTGGCCAGCACAAGGCCGGCGCCGCCGGTTGAGCCCACCGTGGTTACGTCCTGACGGGTGTAGACCAGATTCGGCCCGACCGCAGGTGTGAACGTGGCTACCACGGTGATCTGGTCTTGCCCGTTGTAGGGGGCTGTGGCCGGGATATTGGAACGAACCAGCACGCATACCTGGTCACCGGGGTTGACCGCGATGTTGGCGGCGATGGCCGCGAGGGATTCACCCGGCTCCAGCGCGCCGTTGCAATTGGTGTCGCGGAAAATCTGCGAAGTCCAGCCGGGCGTGGCCGGGTTGGCGACGTCACTGGCGGTGACTGTAACGGTGCCGGTAACGCCTGCGTTGAACGTGTGGTTGTAAACCACACTGCTGCCCGGCAATCCGCTCTGGGCCCCATCGGTCAGGAAGGAGTTCACCGCCATCCCCGCAACCGGCACGGTGACCACCGCGCTGTTGTTGCCGCTGTTGACAGCCGGCTCGTTGCCGCCCGTCACCAGTCCGGTATTGGAAATGCTGGAGACCGCCGGCCCGCTCACCGCGACGTTGATCGTGATGGGAGGCGCGGTTCCCCCGGGCGGAATGACGGCATTACTGGTGCAGGTAACCGTCTGCCCGACATTGCCGCAGGTCCAGCCGGCGCCGCCGGAGCCGGCGGGCACATAGGTCAATCCCGGCTGCAGTACGTTGGTCAGGGTGATGACCCCGCTGGTGGGCGCGTTGCCATTGTTGCTTGGCGTAAATGTATAGCCCGCGTTGCCTCCGACCGTGAATGTCCCGTTTGCCACCTCTGTCAGGCGCAGGTCGGGCGCCAGCACGGTGGTCGTCACCGGCGGCGAGGTGTTATTGCCGGCACCGGTGCGTCCCGGGTCGTCCGGGTCCGCCACACCCGGCGGCACAATGGCGCGGGCGGTATTGGTCAACACGCCCCCCGCAGGCGCCGTGGCCTGTAGCGTGAACGTCACGCTACCACCTGCCGGCAGCGTCGGGATGGTGCTGCTGACGGTGTTGCCGGCGACGGAAACGGCACCACAGACCGCCCCGGCTGTCGGCGCGCCACAGGCTCCTGCCACGGCGGTCAGGGCGACCGGCATATCGTCGGTAAACACCGTTGCGTCGGCGGCATCCGGACCGGCGTTGCTGACCACAACGGTATAGCTGACCGTGGTTCCCCACGGGACCGTGGCCGGCCCGCTCTTCGTCACGGATACGTTGGCGGACGGACTGACGGTCAGCGAGGCGCTCACGGCAGCGGCATTGGCTCCCGCGCTGGTGGTCAGGGCGCCGGCGGGGATCGTGTTCGCATAGACGCCGGTGGTGGCAGCGGTTACGTCAATGGACACGGTGCAGGACCCATTTGCAGGGATCGAACCGCCGCTGACCGTCACGCCACCCGCAGTGCTGGTAACCGTGGCACCGGTACAGGTGGTGGCGGTGTTGCCGGCGCCGGAGCGGGTCATGCCGGTTCCCGGTGTCAACGGGAACGTGTCAGTCAGACCGGTGATATTGATGGCCGCCGCATTCGGATTGCTCAGCGTAATGACAAGCCTGGAGACGCCGCCCGACACGACGGTAGATGGGGTGAACGCCTTGGCCACAGTCGGTGTCGCCGCGGTGACGGTCAGATTGGCTGTATTCGAAACCGGTCCGGCCGCCGTTTGTGCGGTCGTCACGCCTGAGCTCGTGTTCGGCCAGACGCCGACGAGGGTGCTGGTCACCGGTACGGTCACCGTGCAACTGCCAGCCGCTGGAATCGTGAGACCCGAGAACGAGAGCGCTGTCTGGCCGGCCGCAAGCACATTGGTATTGGCGCCCACACAGGTGCCGCCAGCCGGACCTGCAGCAAGTATTGACATGTTGGCCAATGTGTCGGTAAACGCTCCACCGGTCAGCGCAATGTTGTTCGTGTTGGAAATGGTGAATGTCAGCGTTGAACTCGCGCCGATCCCCACACTGGCCGGGCCAAAGGCGATCGCAATGGAGGGCGCCGACGGGGTCACGACCAGGCAGCTCGGAACCACAACACTTCCAACATTGCTGAGGCCGGAAATGTTGCCGGGGCCGTTGGTGAACGCAGCCGGATTCGCGACACAGCTGGTATTGACCTGGCCCGTCGCATTTCCAACCTGCACGTCGATGGTACAGCTTGACTGGCCATTGTTCATGGTGGCGCCCGTGACCACAATCGCGGATCCCCCATTTGGCGCCACCGTAATCCCGACGGCATTGGTGCAGCTTGAGCTGGCTTGCACGCCACCCGGCGCCACGCGAAGTCCGGCGGGAAGATTGTCGGTAAAGTTGATAGCCGCCCGCGCAGGATTGGTACCGGAGTTGCTCAGTGTAAAGCGCAGTATCGTGGTGCCTCCATCGGCGATCGTCACCGGGGTGAACGCCTTGCTGAGCGTCACCGGGCTGGTCGTGACGGCGAGACACTGGTCCGTGCCTGCAACGCTGGCGCCTGAAGCAACCACGTTGGCCACCAAATTCGTCAGCGCGGGGTTCGGACATGAACCGGTCGATCCGGCAGTGTTGGTGATGGAGGCAAGCGTGACCGTACACGCCGCCGTCCCGTTGGCCATCGTAATTCCGCCGAGACCCGCCAGCACATGCGTGGTGGTGTTGTAGGAGCCCGTCGCCGGGCCCGAACAGCCTGCGCTGTACAGGATGGACGGCGAAATGGACGTGAACTCGAGTCCTGCTGGCAGCGTGTCAGACAGTCCGATGCCGGACTGTGCCGGATTGCTGCCGGTATTGGTCAGCGTGAACACCAGGGTCGTCGTGGCACCGTCATTGATAGAAGCGGACCCAAAGGTCTTCGCCACGCTCGGGTTCACCTTGGCAACCGTCAGACACTGGTCGGTGCTGGCGTTGGTGGCCCCG
>CAYSKY010000134.1:0-4791 GCA_964431425.1 uncultured Burkholderiales bacterium | reverse complement strand
AGCGTGTCGCCCACCGTGATGCCGCTCTGCGCCGGGTTGGTGCCGGTGTTGGTCAGCGTGAACACCAGTGTCGTGGCGTTGCCGTCGGTGATGCTGGCCGCGCCAAAGGTCTTGGCCACCGATGGGGCCGCATTGACTGCGACGCAGGCACCCGACCCCGCTGGACCAGCTGCGCCGCCACCAAACGCGGCGTCTGCGATCGCTGCGCTGATATTGGTTACCGCGCTTATCTGTGCATTGCCGTTGGTATTGGCAACCTGCGGACAGACTCCCAGCGCCGGCGTTCCGGATGTTGTGATGTTGACTGTGATGGTGCAAGTGGTTTGCGCGCTGGTAATCGTGCGCCCGGCGACAGTGATCACACTGGCTCCCGCCGTCGCAGTAACGCTGCCGCCGGTACAGGTGCCTCCCACCACGGATGGAGTAGCGATCACGAGGCCGGCAGGCAAGGTGTCTGTGAAGCTGAACGCCTGGGTGGGATTGCCAGCAGGCTGGCTCACGGCAAACGTCAGCGTCTGTGTGCTGCCAACGATCAATATTCCGCCAAATGTCTTACCCAAAGTGGGAACGGCTGGATTGACGGTGACACACGCTCCACTTGCGCTCGAACCTCCGCCTGCCGCGGTATTTCCAACATTCGCAGTGATATTTGTAGTCGCGCCGATATTCCCACTGCCGTTTGTATTGTTTGCCTGCGGGCAAGTGCCGACCGTCGCCGCGGCGGCAGTGGTCACGGCAACCGTGATGGTGCAACTCGTCGCTGGATTGACGAGCTGACGTCCTGCGACGACGATGGAATTGCTTCCGGCTGTTGCGGTCACCGTACCTCCGGTGCAGCTGCCCCCTACGGCGGAAGGCGTCGCGACAACTAGGCCGGCGGGCAAGGAATCCGTGAAACTAAAGGTCTGGGTTGGATTGCCGGTTGGCTGCGTAACCGTAAATGTCAACGTTTGGACACCTCCCACCGTGAGAGCGCCGGCAAACGACTTGTCCACTGCGGGAACGGCCGCATTGACAGTTACACACGCACCGGTGACGCTGGTTCCGCCTCCGGCCGCACTATTTGCGACGCTGGCTGTGGCGTTTGTAAGCGACGAGAGATTGGCACTGCCATTCGTGTTGCTGGCCTGCGGGCAGGTTCCGACCGTTGGCGATGGCGCGGACGTGACCAGCACTGTAATCGTGCAACTGGTCGCGGGATTGACGATTTGGCGCCCGGCGACATTGATTGTGCCGCTACCAGCAGTCGCAGTTATCGATCCGCCGGAGCAGGTACCGCCCACGGTTGACGGCGAGGCAACAACGATTCCCGCAGGCAAGGTATCTGTGAAACTGAAAGTCTGCGTCGGATTACCGTTAGGCTGCGTTACGGTAAACGTCAGCGTCTGCGTCCCACCGACAGTCAGCGCCCCGGCAAATGCCTTGTTCACAGACGGAACCGCCTGCGTGACAACAAGGCTTGCCGATGCTGTGTTGCCGGTCAACGGCCCGGCCGCAGATATTGCGCCGGAGACATTGTTATACGTACCGATTGCCGTACCATTTACCGGCACACTGACCACCACGGTTACTGTGCAAGTACTATTTGCGGGGATGGTTCCGCCGGTGAGATTGACTGAAGTCGCGCCGGCAGTCGCCGTAAAAGTTCCTGCGCAGGTATTTGAGGTTGTTGAGGGTGTTGCCACAACCATCTGCTGTGGCAAAGCCGGCAAATTGTCGGCAAATGCAACCGCGGTCATCGCTGTATTGGTGCCGTTGCCAAGCGTGAAGGTTAGCGTGCTTGGTTGACCAAGCTGCACAGGGTTCGGGCTAAAGACCTTGGCAATACTAGGCACTCCGACTGTCAGTATGCCCGCCGCGCTTAATCCTGTGGAAGCATTGGTCGTGGAGATGCTGCCGGTATTGTTCGTGTAGGTTCCGGCCACCGTCGAGACCACTCGCACGGTCACGGTGCAGGAACCATTTGCGGGGATCGTACCGCCAGTCAGGGTCAACGTACCCGGGTTGGTACCATTCGGTGACGCCGCAACCGTACCCGAGCACGTGGTTGATGCATTCGGAGTAACGGCATTACGCAGGTTGGCCGGATACGTGTCCGCGAACGCGGCGCCCGTAATCGCCGTGGTATTCGGATTACTCAACGTAATCGTGAGCGTGGACTCCTCGTTGGTTGCCACGCTGGCGGGGGAGAATGATTTGCTGGCGGTGGGTGGCGAAAGCACGGTAAGTAACGCACTGGCCGCCACCGTGTTGGCACCCGCGCTGGTTGTAAGTGCGCCCACCGGGATCGAGTTGGGATAGCTGCCTGCGAGAGCCGAGGTGACATTCACCGTCACAACACACGTGCTGTTGGCGGGAATGGTCGTATTTGCCAGCGACACTGAGGTGCCATTGTTGGCGGCCGTTAGAGTGCCGCCCAGACAGGTGGAAGCGCCTGCCGGCGCGGCCGTATTGGTCAAGCCCAGAGGATATGTATCGGTGAACGACGATGCGGTCATGTCAACCGAGTTCAAATTGGTCAACGAGACTGTAAGCAAAGATGTGCCATTCTGGCCGATGATGGTCGGCGCGAAGCTCTTTGCCACCAAGGGTGCCGCCAGCACGATCAGGGTTGCAATATTGCTCGGAGCACCAGGCACAGCGTCGGTAGAGTGCGCTACGCCGCTGGCCTGATTGTTGTGCGTACCGGCAACTGTACTGGTGACGTTGATGGTAATTGTGCAGGGACCAGGCGTGGGTACGTTGCCGGCTGTCACCTGGAAGTTGGTCACTCCAGCACCCGCATTACTGACAACGCCGGTACACGTTCCTCCCACGGTGGCATTGGCCATTGAGAGTCCCACCGCACCTAGATTGTCGTTGAACGTGATGCCCGTGCGCGCCGCGCCAGTGGAATTGGAAATTGTGAAGGTCAGTACCGTGGTTCCACCGTTTGCAATTGTGGTCGGCAAGAAAGCCTTGGCAATTCCCAGCTTGGCAATGCCAAGCGTTGCATTGGCCGTGCCTCCGGTGCCGCCATTCGTCGATGTGACCGCCGATGTGGTGTTGCTGTAATTGCCCGCTACAGCCGCGGTGACATTTGCCGTGATGGTGCAACTGCCGTTTGGCGCAATGGTGGCCCCGGCCGCAGGATTGATGCGGATGCCGACATCACCCGCACCCAGACCGCCTCCTCCAGAGTCCTGCAGGGTACCCGCAGTGCTTCCGGCGGTACACGTATTGCTCGTCGTCAGCGGAGCTCTCAACGTCATCGCACCGGGGGTCGTCGGGAAAACATCGGAAAATGACACCCCGGTCAAGTTGATCGGGTTCGTTCCCGGGTTGGCAATAACAATGGTCAGCGTCGAAGTTCCGCCCGTCGCAATGGATGAGGGCGCGAAACTCTTGGTGATTGTGGGCGGACTCAGTACGTTCAGCGTCGCGGTGGCTGGTGCAGTCTGAGGCGGCGTATTCGTTGTGGTGATGTTCCCGGTTGAATTGAAATACGCGCCAGCTGCTGCAGCCGTTACCGTTACGTCGATGGTGCATGTATCCGCAGCCGCGGTTGCCGTAATTTGCGCGCCGCTGAGTGAAATGGAATTGCCGCCAGGTGCCGCCACAAGCGTCCCACCGGAGCACGATCCGCCAGTGATGGTTGCATTTGGCGCTGCGGCATTGACCAGACCTGCGGGGTAGGTATCCGTGAATGAAATTCCGGTGATGGTATTCCCGGCACCTGTCGCATTCGGATTGGTAATAACGATACGCAGGACGCTTGTACCTCCGATGAGTATCGGATTGGTGACGAATGTCTTGGTGACGGTGGGCTCAAGCAGGGCAGTGACCGTCAGATTGGCCGAGCCCGCAGTTGGGTCGGGGGCATTGTCGAATGTCACGGTAAACGCCGCATTGGTACGCGTGCCCGCCGCACCAGTAACGAGCACCGCCGTTGTAACCGTACAACTGCCGCCGGGCGCCAGGGTGGCGTTGGACATTCCGATCGTATTGCCACCGGCAGTCCCGCCCGAAATGCTGGCGGTGGAGCCTGGGGTGCAATTGATCGTCACCGATGCCGGCGTGGTGTTGTTTACATTTCCGGGGTACGTGTCAGTGAAAACTGCGCCGCTTCGCACCAGCGTTGTGGTGGTGTTTGGATTGGCGATCGTGATCGAGATCGTTGAGATGTCATTGGCATTCACGGACGACGGCGCAAAGGACTTTGCGACCGTGGGTGCCGCGACAACGGTGAATGGAGCCGAGGCCGGGTTGCCGGCCACTGCGTCACCTGCGCGTGTGACGCCGGATGTGGTGTTCGTATAGCTGCCGCCGGCGACGCCGGTAACCTGCTTGGTAATGGTGCAACTTGCGCCTGCCGCCAAGTTGCCGCCGGCGAGGACGAGCGACGTCGTGCCGTTTGCCGCCGTAACAGTTCCGCCGCAGGTGTTGGTGGCAGCGACGGCATTATTCTGGATGCTGGACGGCGCCGGGTAATTGTCGCTGAATGCGACGGCGGTGGCAGCGACCCCGGTGTTGTTTGTCAGCGTGAAAGTCACCGTTGACGTTCCACCTACTTCAAACGTTGTTGCAGAAAACGCCTTGGAAATAGAGATCTTGCCTACAAAGTGCGTGTCACTTGACGTCCCGCCCGTACCACCGTTAGTGGACGTAACGTTGCCTGTTGTATTTACATGCACACCTGCGGCCGGACTGGTGACCTGTACCGTAAGTGTGCAGTTTCCGCCAGGCAGAATGCTCGCCCCCGGCCCCATGCCGACACTGGTACCGCCCGCCACGCCGCCAACCAACGTACCT
>CAYSKY010000133.1:0-7825 GCA_964431425.1 uncultured Burkholderiales bacterium | reverse complement strand
GTTGATCGGCCCATTTTCTGACTGCGCTGCAATGATCGTTTCGCCGGCGGGCGTCACATTGAGCGAAAACCCGTAGACAGCAGGGTTGGTTGCGGCCGGCAGCAGATGGCGCCATTGCTCCGTACCGGCGGCATCGTATTTGATGGTCAGTATCGCGCGCTCGGATGCTGATGTCTGGTTGCTGGCGACATAAATGCCACCGTTGCTGTCGGTGGCCAATCCGAACGGCCGGGCATTTTGTGATGCGGGCAGGTTGCCGACGCGGCGCCAGAGTTCGGCGCCACCGGCGCTGTACTTTACGGTGACCGGCAACGACCGCGTGCCGTCATAACTGGCGCCGGTGACCACCACATTGCCGCCGGCATCGATGCGAATCAGGATGCCGGTATCGATCGAGCCACTGCCGGCGGACATGACCGCCCGCCACAGTTCGGTCCCGGCACCGTCGAGCTTGATGGTGAGGTAGGCGGAGGTTCCCGGTGGCGCCACACCGGCCCCGGTGAGATACACATTGTTGGCGGCATCGGTCGTGACATCGAAAGCGACAGCGTTCATGCCGTTGGCGTCGCTGGCTAGGCGCCAAAGCTCGGCGCCGCCGGGGCTGTACTTGACCGTGAAGAACATGCGTGCACCGGCTTCCATCGCATAGCCGGTAATGATGATGTTGCCGGCAGAATCCATGGCCAGCCCGATGGCATCCTGGAAACTGGTGGCGGACCGGCGGGCCTGCCTGCGCCATTGCTCGATACCGGAAGGCGAATACTTGATGGTCAGGTAGGCGCTGTAGTCCTCGCTGATGCCGGTGACATAGACGCTGCCGCCGGAATCAACCGCAATCGCCCTGGCAAAGTCGGCGATACCCGCGCCGCCGTCTGCAACGGCCCGCCACTTCTCGTTGCCGTCTGCATCATATTTCACCGTGAGAAACACGGTGGGCTCCGGCAAGCCGTCAAAGTTCGTCAGGTACGATTTCCCGGTGACGTAGCTGTTGCCTGCTGCATCCACCGCCACGGCAGCAGCGCGGTTGTTGCGAAACTCGCCGCTCTGCGTGACCGTACGCCAGAGGACGTTGCCATTGGGGTCGTACTTGACCGTCAGGAAATCCTGGGTGAATCCGTTGAAACTGCGCCCCGTGACGATGGTGTTCCCGTTTGAATCGATGGCGGCCGCGCGACCGCCAAAATCGGGTTCTCCCGTGCTGGGCGAGGAGTCGGTGTCGCCGCTGGCAAGAATATCCTGCCGCCAGACTTGTGCCGGCGGCTGTGCCGGTACGTCGCCGATGACGAAGAGCCCCACCAGGCTGGCGGTGGTCACAAGCTTGCGACCAAAAGTCCTCATGGCAGCTGTTCGCGGCACATTGCGTTCATAGTGTGTCCAGTGCGCATCGGCGATCCCGAAACTCCCGCCATTGTCACCGCAAATGCGCGCCTGAAAACAGTCATTGTTAAATTACGGCGGGGGAATATTGCCCAGTGGTACGAGCGCCTTGGTCATCCGCACCAGGTGTATCGGCTGGATCATGCGATCCGGCAGCGGATAGGTCGCCACGTCCACCGCTGCAAAACCCAGCCGCGCATAGAAGGTGAACAGCTCCGTGCGCACGTTGACCACCGTGAGGTCGAGAAAGCTGCAGCCGGCGGTGCGGCAGAACAGCTCCACCGCCATCACGAGGATCCGCGAAATGCCGCGCCCCTGCGCGTCCGGCGCCACGGCCAGCATGCCGAGGTAACCACGCGCCCCGTCAGCCTGCGCGTATACCGAACCGACCAGCTTCGCGGCATCCGCCGGGTCGTCGATCACCAGAAAGGTGCCCGCTGTTTGCCGCTGCGCGATGTCGGCAAAATCGGTGCGATCACCGCGTATGCAGAACGCCTCCTTGAGGTACGCAAGATTGGTGATGCGCACGATCTCGGCAATTTCGGCAGCGCCGGCCGGGCGCGCAAACAGGGAAGTCATCGGTCAGTAATCCGCTTGGTGGTGGGCAACCGGACAAGCAAAACAAGATTCCAGGTCGCGACAATCGCCGGCCCCGCCAGCGTCCAGAGTGAAACGGCTGCATCGGCGAGGCTGTCAGCCTTGGGCGGATTTTGGATCAGGAACCAAATCATCAGCAGCCAGCCCAGTTCCAATGTGCCCAACACCGTGAACTTCCGCCAGCGTTGCGCGGCGATCGAGGGATGCGCGATGACAATCGACACCAGCAGTCCGGCCAGCGCCAACCCGGCCCCGGCGAAAAACAGGCTGCGCTGCATGCCAGCTGTGTCACCGCCGGCAAGTGCCGACAGAAACGAGAACAGGCCCATCCACGCCGCAGGCGCGAACAACAGTAGGGGCGCACTCAACAACAACTGGATGACGATGCGAGTCAGGCGGGACATGGTGCGGTGCAGGTTCGAAAAAGGGCCTGTGGCGGCTTGAATGCAGAGTATCTCCGTAAACCCGTGGTGCCGATGACGAATCAAAAGTCCAGCATTGGCGGGCATCCTGGGGCAAAAATGCCCTGGAAGCCGCGCCAATGCTGGGCTTTTGACTTCGCCTGCGGGGATTGTGAACTGGGCCCGTGACACTTCGCGGCCCGTTTGCCGCTATGCTATCGAAGGCCGTCACTGCCAGTCTGGCTATCGCGGCATCACAAAAATCGCCGGGCACGAACCACGGCGGCTGTATTGCACTTCGCCACAGGGGAAAAGCATGACCAAAACCATTTCCGTCCTTCTTGTTTCAATGCTGCTGGCCGCCACCGGCGCCGCGTCCGTTGCCGCCGCATCGACCGCGGAGCCCATCCAGTATTTCGTGCACAACGCAGTCGAAGGCGACACGCTGATCGGCCTGTCCAATCGCTACCTGGTCAAGCGCCACGAGTGGCAGCTGCTGCAAAAAATCAACAAAGTGGCGGACCCGAAGCGTATCCGCCCGGGCACGCCGATCCGCATCCCCATCAACGATATGCGCACCGAAGCCGCCGCAGCCAGTGTGCTCGCGCTCGCAGGCCCGGTGGAATCATCCGCGGGCAAGCTCGCAGTGGGTACGCCCCTGAGTGAAGGTGCCAATGTGAAAACCGGTGACAACGGCTTTGTCACGCTCAAGCTCGCCGATGGTTCGACGCTGGTGGTGCAATCCAAGTCGCAGGTGCGGCTGGACGTGGCACGCACCGTATCCAATTCCGGTGGCGTGCCGCTTACCCGCGTGGGGCTGGCCTCCGGCCGCGTGGAAGCGGATGTGGCCAAGCGCCGGGGCGCCAACGGGCGATTCGAGATTTCCACGCCCACGGCCAATCTCGGTGTACGCGGCACACAGTTTCGCGTCAGCACCGATGAAAGCGGCCGGGCATCGCGCGGCGAAGTGGTCGAAGGCGTGGTGAGCGTGGCCGCGGCCGGCGCTGAGGCCGGCGCACTGGACGTCGGCGCAGGTTTTGGAACGGTGGTGGAAACCGGCAAGGCACCGCTGCCCGCGGTGCGCCTGCTGCCGGCGCCGGATCTGGCCGGTGCGGCGGCGTTACAGGAACGCATCCTGCTGCGTTTCAAATTCAATGCCGTGCCCGGCGCGCAGAGCTATCGCGCGCAAGTTGCCGCCGACAAGGCGTTCACGCAGTTGCGCGCCGAGGGGTCGTTCACCACTCCCGAGGCCAAGTTCGGCGACCTGCCGGACGCGGATTATTTCCTGCGCGTGCGCGCGGCCGATGCGATGGGAATTGAAGGCAGTGATGCCGTGATGCTGTTCAAGCTCAAGGCGCGCCCCGAGCCACCCTTCACCTCCACGCCGCCCAACAAGGACAAATTCGCCGCCACCGCGGTCAACTTCAGCTGGGCCAACTCAGTCGAAGCAGCCACCTACCGCTTGCAGATGTCGTCAACAGCCGCCTTCAAGGAACTGCTGCTTGACGAGCGCGGTATCAAGGGCAACACCTTGCAGCCCGCGCTGGCTGTGAAGCCGGGTGATTATTTCTGGCGCGTTGCCAGCGTGCGTGGCAACGGCGACCAGGGCCCGTTCGGTGACGTGCAGTCGTTCACCGTGAAATCGCTACCGGCCGCACCCAATCCGCCGAAGGAAGAGGGCGGTCGCGTCAAGTTCAGCTGGGGAGCTGAGCCGGGACAGAAATTCGAGTTCCAGCTGGCACGCGATGCGCAATTCACGCAACGCGTGATGGAGAAAAAACTGGATGCACCGGAAGTCACCATCGACAAGCCGGGCGAGTCGGGTATTTATTACATGCGCTACCGCGCCATCGATCCCGATGGCTTCATCGGGCCGTTCAGCAGCGCGCAGACCATCGAGGTCAAGGCCAATTACTGGTGGTTGCTGTTGCTGCTGCTGATCCCTGTCGCGATTTAGCGACAGGAAATTTGCGGACATCGTGACAACCGGAATTGGAGGCCAGGCGTTACTCCCCGAAAGCAACCAAGAATAAAAAAGATTGCGGCGCATATTTTTGACATCCACTTACCGGAGGCTGCAAACATGAGCAACAAGATTCGGGTTGTCCTGGCTCTTGGTCTGGCCACCTTGGCCGCGCAGGCATCAGCGCAGATCACGCTGTATGAACGTGAAGGTTTTCGCGGACAGGTCTATCGCACTGATCGCGACGTATACAATTTCGGCCGCACCGGCTTCAATGATCGCGCGTCGTCCGTGATCGTCGAGCGCGGACTGTGGGAGGTGTGCGATGACGCCAACTTCCGCGGTCGCTGCGTGGTGCTGCGACGGGGCAACTATGACTCGCTCAACGGCCTCGGCATGAGCAACCGCATCTCGTCGGTGCGCATGGTCAATCCGCGGCGTGACTACGACAATTTCGCACCACCCACCCCTGCGCCGGTTTATGAATACCGCCGCCGCCCGGAAGAGCGGTTGCGGGAAGTGCCGGTGATTTCAGCACGCGCCGTCATGGGGTCGCCGGAGCGCCGGTGCTGGGTCGAGCGCGACCAGGTCAGTGAACCATCCGTCGGCAACAACGCAGGCGGCGCCGTGGTCGGTGCATTGATCGGCGGCATCCTCGGTCACCAGGTGGGCGGCGGGCGTGGCAAGGATGCGGCGACTGCTGCAGGTGCCATCGCAGGTGCGGCCATCGGTTCGGGGTCGGGCGGTACCACCGGCTACAGCCGCGATGTGGAACGCTGCCGTCAGGTGCCCAACGAGCGCCCCGCCTTCTGGGACGTGACGTATGAGTTCCGCGGCCGTGAATACCATGTGCAGATGTCTCACCCGCCGGGACGCACGCTGTTTGTCAATCAGGACGGCGTACCGCGCGACTGAACGGTATCGCATTGAAGTGCACCGACCGTTGATGCGATCAACGGTCGGTGCTTCTGCAAGGCTATCGCCGCCGCAGCGGTGTCAGCAGATCCGACAGGCCGTTGTGATCGATCTCGCGCATCAGCTCCAGCAGGCGGCCCAGTTCACCTTCGGGAAAGCCCTTGCGCGCAAACCAGTGCAGGTAGTTGCCCGGCAGGTCGGCCAGCAGGCGTCCCTGGAATTTGCCGTAGGGCATTTTCCAGGTAACGAGTTTTTCGAGGTCTTCGGGATTCATGTTGGCCGGGGTCTGATGCCGCGATTATCACCGCGCATCCATGGTTGGTGACAAACTGCGGATATTCGTTTGCCGAACAGGTCATGCATCCCATGAAAACAACCCCCGTTACTGTGTCGTGTCTGCAATGGCTGTTGGCGACCGCACTCTTCGGTGCCGTCACCGTTGCCTCAGCCCAGGCTGCCAATAGCGATAACGACGCTGGCTGCGGCGAGGTGATCTCGTTGCGCACCCACGCGGCCAGCACCACCCGCTATACCCTGGCAACGCCGCGCGTGGCCGCCGGCGAAGCGCCGCGCGTGGCATTGGTACTGCTCCCGGGAGGCGCGGGTTATGTAAATCTGGACGACCGCGGCTGTGCGCAATTGCTGAAGGGCAATTCGCTCGTACGCTCCATCGGCCTGTTTCGTGGCGACGGGTTCTACACGGCACTTGTCGATGCGCCATCCGACTGGCAGGGCGAGGAAGGGCTGGCTGAGTTTCGCATCCACCAGCAGCATGCTGACGACCTCGGCAAGGTCATCGCCGATATACGCAAACGCACGCAGGCTGCAGTGTGGCTGGTAGGAACCAGCCGCGGCGCCATTTCGGCGGCCAATGGGGCCGCGCGGCTTTCGGGGACATCGGCCCCGGACGGCGTGGTCCTGACCTCGCCCGTGATGTCGGGCCAGCCCGGCGCGCGCAAGCCCTTTGCCGCGCAATCGGTGTTTGACCTGCCGCTGGAGTCCATCCGAATCCCCATTCTTGTGTTGGGCCACGCCGAGGACGCCTGCGCGCGGTCGCCGGCCGGCCGAATCAAGGAAATCCTCGCCCGTACCGAGGGTGCGCGCGAGCAGGCGGTGGTGGTGACTGGCGGGCCGGGCGGTGCGGGCCTCAGCAGTCTGGCCGCCTGCGAGGGGCGCTCGCCGCACGGTTTTCTTGGACAGGAGGCCGAGGTCGCCCGGGGGATCGCCCGCTTCGTGCGGGGCACCGCGTACTGATCCTGCGTCTTGTCCGGCCGGGCCCGGGCTGCTCACGCCGCGCAAACTGCAATTCGTCGCGCCGGAAAGCCATTCGGTTGTTCCACGCTCCGCAGGTGGGGTTTCTTCACGCACAATACGCACTTTCCATTTGAATGCATTGCCCGCGCCCATGAAACTGTCCCCTCGCGATCGCAAAACCATCATTTTTGTCGTCATCGGCATCGCCGTGCTGGCCGGTGCGGCCTTCTTCATCAAGTCCAAGTTCACCGGGGGCGAAGAAAAGCCGCGCTACAAGACCGCCGAGGTCGATCGCGGCTCAATCGTGCAGTTTGTGACGGCCACCGGTACGCTCAATCCGGTCGCGCTGGTCAATGTGGGCACTCAGGTGTCGGGCACGGTCAGCGAGGTCAATGTTGATTTCAACGATCGTGTGAAGCGCGGCCAGTTGCTGCTCAAAATCGAGCCCACCCTTCTGCAGGCGGTCATCAAGCAGACCGAGGCGCAGCTGGAAGCCGCCAAGGCGCAGTACGTGCTGGCCGACAGCAACTACAACCGCAATGCCAAGCTGGTCAGCCAGGGCTTCATTTCCACCGCCGCGCTGGAGCAACTGCGCCAGACACTCGATTCCGCCCGCGCACAAGTCAAGGTCAATGAAGCGCAGCTCGAACGCGCCCGCGCCGACATGGCCAACAGCATCATCCGATCGCCCATCGACGGCGTGATCATCAAGCGTACCGCCGACCCCGGCCAGACCGTGGCGGCCAGCTTCCAGACGCCGAACCTGTTCGTGATTGCGCGTGACCTCACCAAGATGCAGATCGACACGAATGTCTCGGAAGCCGACGTGGGCCTGCTCAAGAGCGGCCAGCCGGTGCGGTTTGTGGTGGATGCTTTTCCGGCGCGCGACTTCGAAGGCAAAGTGCGCCAGTTCCGCCTTGCCGCCAACGTGCAGCAGAGTGTGGTGACCTACAACGTGGTGATCGACGTGGACAATCCGGACGAGTTGCTCAAGCCGGGCCTCACCGCCCAGGTTCGCATCATCACCGCCAACCAGCCCGATACCCTGCGCGTGCCGACGGCCGCGCTGCGTTACCGCCCCAGTGATTTTGAAATCGCCATGGACGCCATGAAAAAGAAACTTGCCGGCGGCAAGGATGGTGACAAAAAGGATGAAAAGAAGGACGACAAAAAGGACGCCAAGAAGCCGGACGCCGCCAGCGAAGACAACACCGACGAGCTGGGCCTGCGCACCAAGACGGGCGAACGCCTGTACCGTCTCTACAAGTTGGTGGACGCCAAGACGCCCGGCCAACCGGCCGAGGCCGAGCCGGTGGAC
>CAYSKY010000132.1:5506-7830 GCA_964431425.1 uncultured Burkholderiales bacterium | reverse complement strand
CGGTGACGGTGATGGTGTCCATTTTCTGTACGGCTGCCTTGGTGGCCGCTTCGGCGTGGTTGCTGTTGAACAGGCCGCCGACGACGAACAGCAGGCTGACGGAAAGAACGGTGGCGCTGGCGATGTTGTCTTTGTTGCTGCGGGTGTTGAAGGTGTTCATGTTTGGCTCCTGTTGGTCGGTGGTGGTTGCTGCGTTGTTGATGGCTGAACTTTACGGTTGTGTCGAAAAGGTCTCAAACGGATTGCGACCAATCGCGAAAAGCGGCGCGCGGAACGCATTTTTTTGGGACGAAATGAAATGCAATCGTGCCGAACCCGCACGGGATCCGACAGGAAGTGGAATGCGTTCGATGCCGCGTTGATCGCAAACCTTCGGTGGTTCCGCCACCTTCCCGTGCGCAGGCCAGGGGTGAGGCGGGGAATTCGCCGAGCATGCTCTGTGCCCGACGAACGCCAATCAACTGCAGTGGATTGGTCCAATCTCTCGGGCGGCATCGAGATACCTCAATGAAGCGATGACGGCTGGTGTGCCCACCAGCTGGTGCACTGCGCAATTGCCATTGCGGCAAAACTGGTCGCGTTCGCTCGGCCCGCCTCAAAGCAAAAAAGGCGGACCGAAGTCCGCCTTTTTGTTTACCGCTCACTCAACGCTTTATTGCTGTGACGCCACCGTGCGTCCGACCATGCAGGGAATTCTCTAGGCCTGGCTGGTATTGCGCGGTGCGGTGACGACCATCGTTTCCATTTTCACGGCCGGCGCGATGCGCGTGGCGGTGACGGTGATGGTGTCCATTTTCTGTACGGCTGCCTTGGTGGCCGCTTCGGCATGGTTGCTGTTGAACAGGCCGCCGACGACGAACAGCAGGCTGACGGAAAGAATGGTGGCGCTGGCGATGTTGTCTTTGTTGCTGCGGGTATTGAAGGTGTTCATGGTTGGCTCCTGTTGGTCGGTGGTGGTTGCTGCGTTGTTGATGACTGAACTTTACGCAGGCACCCGAGGAGCCTCAAACGGATTGCGACCAAATGGCGAAAGTGGCGGGCGAAATGCCAAAAACGGCGCCGGATTGCGCGCCGCCCGGCGCGAATCCACCGCTGCCGGGGGATGAAATGCGGGTAACGGCAGGCGAAATGCGAGGGAAGCTCTGATTAAGTCGAGTTCTAAGCCAGACTAGGCGCGAGTGCAAAAATATCGACGCCGCATATGTCTGATATGCAAGGAGAAATTTTTGTACGAGCAACAACGTATGGCGACGAAATCGACTTAATCAGAGCTTCCCTAGTAGTCCGGCTGCACCGGCACATCCACATGCCGATAGTCCGCGCGCGCAAAGCGCTTGCCGCGCTTGACGGTCATGAAGACGGTATTCACGTTGCCGATGTCCGCCGTCGGATCGGCGCGCAGCAGCACCATGTTGGCGAACTTGCCTGGTTCCAGGGTGCCGAAGTCTTTCTCCTTACCGAGCGCCCGCGCGGCGTGGCGGGTGGCGGCCACAATCGCTTCATAAGGCGTGAGGTTGGCATGGCGCACCAGTGCCGCCAGTTCGGCATGCAGCGCCGGGAACGGGTTCTTCGGCCCCGCATCAGCGTCGGTGCCGGCAATGATCGGAATGCCGGCCGCGTGCATGGCGCGGGTGATGTCGCCGGCCAGCGCAATCGGGCAGCGGGCGGAAGGCTTGGGCGTGCCGTCGGCGTTGAGTTGCGGTTGGTAGACGCTCAAGGTGGCGTCCATCATCGTGCCCGACTGCGCCATCGCCGCGATGTAGCGCGCGATACCGGGGTCCGCCGCAGAGAGGCCGGCGTAGGAAGGCTCCTTGCTGCGGCCGTAGCTGGATTTCTCCGGTTCGCGGACGAAGCGGGCGATCATGCACGCGTGCGAGACCGAGGTGGCGCCCAGCGAATCGAACGGCGTGGCCGGATACACCTGCTGGTGGGTCCACACCGGAAGGCCCTGGTCTATCGCGGCGCGGATCAGTTTTTGCACCAGCGGGCCGGGCAGGTTGGCGTAGATCTTCAGGCCGGTGGCGCCGGTGCCGCGCGCCTGCGCGACGGTGAGGCGCAGGTCGGATTGGTCGGTGACAGCATAAAGCCAGGGCACCTGGCCCGGCTTCAAGCCCAGCGAGGACGACACCGTGCGCGGGTCCTCGAAGAAACTGGGGCCGGCGACCAGCGAGCCGTAGAAGATGTCCGGCGAGGGGATTTCATTGATGAGGGCCGCGCGCGACAGGTCGGCCAATGCCCGCGCATCGCCTGCCATGTCGCGCACGCCGGTGAGGCCGCCGTAAAGGTTGCGCTTCAGCTCAGCTTCGGCGATGGCGCGCGCCGGC